>JAHITG010000153.1 GCA_018817865.1 Spirochaetota bacterium | reverse complement strand
TTTATGATCGGTTGTGCGATGGATTACAAATTCGTAATGCAATATAGAAAAGTGGTGGCTGAAAAATGAATGATCCCAGAATAGAAACAATGATCTCATTACTTGAAATGCAGATCAAGCCCATAGGACTATTTGAGCTTACAACAAAAGAAACAAAAATTATAGATAATATCATCCGGCACTTTCTCGTTTATGACGATCACAAAAAACTCTATGACAATATACTGTTTTTGATCGAGAAAGATGACAAGCTTCGAGCCAGAATAGAGCAGATATTTTTATTCTTTTATTTAAATTATAATGGTGATTGATGTTTGAATTTTTGCGGTGGCTACTTGATCGCAGCCACTATAAATGTCCTCGATGTAATTATCCGGTAAGCAAAACTGAAGTTTTTTGTCCTAATTGTGGACAGCCATTTGCCTATATATGAAATCCGATGAAATAATAATCATAGCAGGCCAGCGTGGATGTGGAAAAACAACGCTGGGTATGCAGTTGATCGCTGGCCTGAAGCGTGTTCTTATATATGACCCGCAATCCGAATATGACCCAAAACATTCATATCGTCCACAGACAGACACAATCCGGGAGTTCGAGAATGTTTGTGCCTACGTGTGGCAAAAAGGAAATATTTTTTTTGTTGTCGATGAAGCTGAGAGGTATTACAGAAATAATGTGCCCATGGGCATAAATGCTCATAAAATTGTCAACTCTGGCCGGCATCGCAACATTGGACTGATGCTTATAACTCGCCGGCTGTCTGAACTCCACAAAACTCCATTTTCGCTGGCGTCACGTGTTTTTCTGTTTCATCTGTTCATCCCGAATGACATCAGTTATATCAAAGAGTTTTATCCCGCAGGGGAGAAAGTCAGCGAACTTTCCAAATTTCAATATATAACGTTCCCATAACTTTTTTTAGGATAACCGCCATTGATTTTTTTATATGGAGGTGAAAACATGGCAAAAAGAAAAAGATCAGCTGGTAAAAAATGGGGTAAAATCGGGGCTCCGAAGTCAGCAAAAAGAAAGGCATGGCTGAAATCCATCCGCAAAAAAAGATAGTACGTTTGAAATACCTTTTTATATAACATTTAATAATATTTATTTAAAAGGTGATAATAATAATGTCAAAAGACTGGAATGCAGCAATCATGGCGGCTCTCGCTTTGATTCTTGGAACATATATATATCAAAATTATCTGAAGCAGGTGGTTTAAATGTTTTCAGGAAAATCTCTTCTTGTTGCCACACTCGGCGTAATAGCTGGGCTGTACATCATGGATAATTTCATATCCGTACCGAACGGGTTGAATATTGCAACAGCATCGTCTCATACCATGGCTATGTCAACAGAGTACAGGGCGTGATTTTTTTGTCTGATATAATCACAGCTGACTACGCAGAAATGACAAGCCTCGGCACGTCAAACGCAAAAACTCTGTTAAATAGTGGTAACGACCTCATTTCTCCGGCATGGGCGAAATCAATTGTTGCAGTCATCCCAATCGCAATGGTTGATACGCCCACAGCTGCAAAACCAGTCATTCCTCAACTCATACTTGAATCCGAGGACTTTAATATTGCTCCTTTTGAAGTCCTCGGTTCTCCGGTCACCGGCCCGGTCGCATCATTTCCAAACCAATGCGGTTATTCCCAGCGCTACAACATCAACTGCCCCATAAACGGAGGAGACAGGCTCAAAGTCTACGGCAAAAACATGCAAGCAGACGGCACAGCAGCTCCTTATATGGGGTGCGCTGTTGTATTCTCAAACAGGGTTCTAGGGAAACAAAAGCATGCGAAAATGGGGACTCTCACTGCTACTGGAGCGGCAGCAACTGATGTAGTCGGTACCGTATATCAATTTTCTGGCGGCTCATGCATCAAAGAGCTATTCGGAACTTTGGTCTTCAATGCTCAGGCAGTTGATGAGGGTTACCTCGGATATATCAGATACGAATCAACCGGATTTAGACACGCAGCTCCAATGAAGCTGCCGCTAGAGCCGATAAACGGGGCAGATACAGCAACAGCAGGGGCAATGTGTCCAGGCGTCTCGCGAATAAATCAATCCATGGATTTAAAACCTGTCCCAACGTCGATATACGATTATAATCGTATAATACTTGCAGCTGCAGCAACCGGCCTCTGGGTCTCAGGCGTCGTCTACGAATAAGGAAAAACATTTTTTTTCCTTATTCTTTTCTCCGGAGGCATAATGGCCCAGAAATACGCTATAGTAGAAAATCTCATAATAGAAAAATCTCCAGCATCAGGAGACCCTCTTGTTTTTGAAGTTGGCAATACATGCGTATACGAGGCCAAAATTGTCAACGGGGAAAGCAGCGTTGATATATACGTTACAACCGGATTTGCGTATTTTGAAAATACAGTGATTTTTCCGCTTTCAATTGAAAAACAAACAATTGGCTCCCCTTTGCCGGGAGAAGTAATAGATCCGTTCGGAGAGGTTGAATGTACACAGGATGTCATGGATGCAGCTCTGAACGGAAAAGACATCGTTTTTCTGTGCAGCACTGCGCATTACACCGGAGTTGGTTACGTCGTTGATTCAACATATTCCATCAATGTCGCCATGAAAAAACCGGATAACGGCAATGGAAACGGTAATGGAAACGGCAAAATCGACTGGACAAAACTAATAATTATGGGATTCATAATATATGTTATTTTTTCAAGTATGGAGTGAAACGGATGGTAGATATCGAATGTGAACGTTGCGAAACTGTCCTGAACGACAACTTCAAAATTACAAAATGTAGTTATCCCGAAAAAGGCAAGCCCGGAGACAACATAAAAATAACTGTCAAAGTAAAATGCTTGAACAGTTTTTTTGCCGGGGATGTTCGTGTATGTCTGTATCACAAAGACACGCTGATAGGAACCAGCCAGCAAGTAACAATTCAGCCAGGATTCTCAAAAACATTCACGTTCGGTCTGATAATGCCAGACAATGACGTCACACTCAACGTGTCGCTGCTTGGTCAAAACGTTTTTGCATACGACTGTGAGGATTTCAAAGACATTTACATACAAAAATCCACATACACCAGTCCGTCAAACGGGGACAGTCTACTATTAATTGCAGCAGTAATAGCATTATTAGTATACATGGAGAGTAGAT
>JAHITG010000152.1 GCA_018817865.1 Spirochaetota bacterium | reverse complement strand
ATATTGGTAAATGCTGCTGTTTCGTCACCTATGTAAGCTGAAAAGAGCCCATTCGTAACACCTATTGACTGCGGTGATGATTCCCATTCGCTCGAACCACCAGATGCCTGGGGAAACAACCTGAATATAATACTGTGAGTTCCATTTGCAGGAGCATCATTTTGTAACAGTTTTCCCTGATAATTGATCAAATTCGGTATTTTTGCTGATACTTTTCCTGTTAATAGAAAGAGGAGTATAATACCGTAATACATAAATTTTTTCACAGTGGACCTCCTGGAAAATTTTACTAAATTTCAATACCTATAATAGCTGATTCTCTATTTATAATAGAAAATATTATTCTATAATACAACAGTCAGTTATCGGATAACAGCAATTTTATCTATGGACTGTTTTGATCCTGTATTTACGACCAGCATGTAGATCCCGTTTCCGACCAGTACATTATTCCGGTTCTTTCCATCCCACTGAAGACGGTGAAGGCCGGTTGTATTGTATTCTTCCCCTTCCCATTCATGGACCAGTTCTCCATTAAGGGCATAAATATATATTCTGGTTTTTCCTGATTCCTGGAGGAAATATTCAATAGTTACCGAATTTTTTGCTTCGAGTCCGCTGCCGGGGAAAAACGGGTTAGGATAGCAAGCCAGGGACTGTTTGAAATCTGTCGAATAAACATAGGTAAAGGTCACATTCGGGTAATCCTTTTCAAATGCCTCGGTAATATCAACGGCTTTTGCACTGATCGTATACTGATTGCCATATTCAAAGACATCACTGTCTATCAGATCATAAGCCCATTTTAATCCCCCCCGGCAGGTGAGCCAGAGTTCCTGGGCCGTCCAGTCTTTCCCATTAAAATATTTATTGTCGGATAATCGCTGAAGTCGGATCATCTCCTCTTTAATGCTGATCGGGGAGAGGGTTTGCCCCTGTATCGTACCTACTTTTTCTACGAAGGTGGAATTTTCCGGATATTGAATAATGGATTTGATATATGACACTGACAATCCTTCTTTTCCTCCACCCAGATAACCGTGTGACAGGTTATTTCCCGAACCAATGGAAAGTCCGATGATACCCGGCTGTCCCACTACATGATCCGCCATGACAAAAGAAGATGATACTTTTTTCCTGCCCCCACCGGAGGCTTTTACATCCTGAAGAATAGTCTTATCACCTCCTGAAAGCGGAAAGGCTATACCCGTTTTTCCCGGCCATAATAACAGCAGGAGTAAAATTATGATTTTCATATATCCCACCTCCTTCCATAACCCTTTTTATTGTTTACTTTTTTACCCGGTTCTTTTTGTTTGACAGTTGATCGAGTAGTATCTTTTTTCTCTAAAAAGTTAATTTCATCCATTTCGATTCTCTCTTTCTCTACTCTGTTATTTTTATTATACACCTCATCCCGGAAAGGAGGAATTTCTTTAGTAATACTCGAAGATCTGACAATAAATTTCATTCATATTTTTTTCCCGTTAGCATATGGGATGATCAATGAACCCCCTGCTTTTATCTCTATCTAAAACCAGGCCTTTTATCTGACAGGACTGGTTATTCAATCGTTTGCGCAAAGTAATTAAAATATCCTCATTTAATGATGTTAGAGGATTTAAAAAAACAGCGATGTTCTCTAATGACCTGTGTTAGAACTTCTTTAATTGCTGTCTTAATTAAAATATATACAATTTTTTGGTTTTCGTCAAGATGTATATTATTTTTATTTATAAATTTTAAATAAATAGTGCCATTATATTATAAATGATTACATTCTTTAAAAATAACATAAAATGTTAAATTTTAAAGAATGATCATAGTAATATAACCGGAGGTGTTTGAATGAAGATCGCTTTTATGACAGCATGGAATACGACAAGCGGTGTGGCTATGCATGCTGAACCAATTGTTAAGGCAATGATCGGGATGGGTCATGAAATAATAATTTTCAGTTTTATCCCCACTGATTGTCATGGAGTATTCGGTACGGCAGAAGATGAAGACTTTGTTATCCGGTGTTTCGGTACCAGAAGGGGTACTAATTTCCTTGATCCCCGTCCTTTCCTTGATAATGATTTTGATATTCTCGTTGTGGAAGACTTGAATATGCTGCCGGTAGAAAAACTGTTCAATATTTTTCCCCGGATACAGAAAAAAGCAAAGATCATGCATGTACTGCATGAAAATAAAGCGAGCAATCATTCCTGGTTTTATAAGTTTGACTGGGATAAGGTAGTTTACTTTGATCACTGGCAGGATTTTATCCTGAAGGCTTATCCTGATGCTATTATGATCCCTTTTCCCTGTTATAATATCAGGAGGGGTGATAAAACAGTTGCAAGAAAAAAACTGGGCCTTCCTTCGGATAAGAATGTGATCTATTCCTTCGGACACCGGGGGTATGATCTCTACTACAGGGATCTGCCGGATGAGCTGAAAGATAATTCTATATTAATGCATGTTGCTGAACATGATGAACAGCTGCAGGAAGAAGCAACGCCGGAAAAGTGGAGGACTGTAATGAAGGAAAAAGTGATCACAACGGAAAAATTTGATGATTACCTCTTTGCTTCAGATGCCGTTATTTTTAATAAATACAGGAAACATTTTGATGCTGTGGTTTCCTCCACTGTTTATCAGTCCCTTGGAGCAGGCTGTCCTATTTTTGTACCTAAATATTCGGATTTTTTTCATACTTTTAAGGATGAATTGATCTATTATACGGATACAGCTGAACTGAATAAACAGCTTGTTGAACTGCTGAATAATAAAAAATTAAGGGATGATCTGATCGCAAGAGCGGATAAATATGTTAAAAAGGATTCACCGAAAGTAATAGCGCAGGCATTTCTGGATCTTTTTAAAAAGATGCTTAAAAATTGAGTAAGTGATTGAAGAAATAGTTACTTAACTTTATTTATTTTCATTTGTATTCTTTTTAATGATCACCCGGATCCCTTTGTTTTCCAGGCAGACCTCACATCTGCTGTCAGAACACATCTGGCAGGAAAAACAGTCATCGCAGTTGTGTTTTTTCTCTTTATTAGCCTGTTTGTCAGGGATATAAAGCTTTCCTATAAAATTTTTTACTTTTTTAAACCTCATTTGCGGTTCCTGAAAAGATTATACATTGGATGTCAGTACAGGACGGCGGTCTCATTCTTTTTATTCAACAGGATTCAGTTATTATCCGATCTCAACAAGTTCGATCTCGAAATTCAGATCTTTGCCTGCCAGAGGATGATTGACATCCAGGGTCATATCCGTATCGGTAATTTCAGTAACCAGAGCTATAAGTGTTCTGCCGTCCTCCTGCTTCAGTTCCAGGTTCTGTCCGACCGTTGGATCCAGATCCTTCGGTATTTTTTCCTTCCCTAATTTTATCACCAGATCGTCGCGGCGCTTGCCATATGCTTTGTCAGCTTCGATCTTGACGTTTTTTGATTCTCCTTTCTTCATGCCGATAACAGCATCTTCAAATCCGGGAATGATCTGTCCTACTCCGATCGTAAATTCCAGAGGCGGTTTCTCTTTGGAACTGTCAAAAACAGTCCCATTGTCCAGTTTTCCGGTGTAGTGAACTTTTACTGCGTCACCGCTTTTTGCTTCTGACATATTATACTCCTTAAGGTGAAAAATAAAAAAGCAATTTTTTAGAAACTGATTAAACCAGTCTATTAATAATGATATTCTTTCCTTATTAGTTTTTATTTTAATTCCCTAAAGGGAGTTAAAATTTCAGAATTTTCTTATTATTTCATTTTCATTAATATACTAATTTATTTAATTAAAATTTCCATTATTTTCCTTTATCACATGCAAACAGCTGATTTTATATGATCAAGTGCCGGTCAGTGTTATTTGTATTGATCTTTAAAAGAATTACTTGTTTATATATAAAGCACCCATCGGGCAGAAGCGTACGCACTTTCCGCATAAGGTGCACTTTTCTTTATTCACTAAAGGAGCATCATATCCGTTCTGCTTTAATGCTTTTTCCGGGCAAACCCTGATGGATGGGCAGGGATGGTTCTGCGGACAAAGGGATCTATTTACAGACACAGCCATATTTAAGCCTCCGGTTTAGTTTTAATATTATGTAATTTCAAAAGAATAAATGTCAAGTTGCCGGGATGATTTTTAACTGACGGACAAAGAATATAAAAAAATGGTGATTACCCGGAATTGAGCAATTTTTGAAGAATTGAATTTATTATTGTTATCCGGTATGGTTTTGTGATAACATCTTTAAAACCGTATTCTATATATTGTGCCATAACAGGATTCTGGGAATAACCGCTTGAAACGACAGCTTTTACTTTCGGATCAATTTTTAATAATTTTTGAATGGTCTCTTTTCCTCCCATTCCTCCCGGAATGGTCAGGTCAATGATGAGTACATCAAATGGTTTTTTCTCCTTTAATGCTTTTTTGTATAACTCAATAGTTTCAGAACCATCCCGGGTAGTCTGAACTTCATAACCCATGCTTGAAAGTGATTGAGCAATGTTGTCCCTTATGGCTGGTTCGTCATCCATAAAAAGAATTTTACCTGTTGATCCAGCCATGGTCTTGTCCCGGTTCCCGGGTTTCTTTATTTTTTGTGTGGAAGCCGGCAGGAAAAGATAGAAAGTGGTCCCTATCCCGGACCGTGATTCTGCTTTTATATAACCTTCATGTTTTTTTATAATGGAATACGTAATGGTTAAACCGAGCCCGCTTCCTTTTAATTTAGTAGTAAAATAGGGATCAAATATTTTATCCAGATACTTTTTCGGGATGCCTGTTCCGGAATCAGCAAGGGAGATCATAATATAGCGGCCCGGTTTGATATTTGAGGAGGATTCTTTAGTAATTATTATATTTTCGGCTTTTACTTTTATTTTTCCTCCTCCGGGCATGGCTTGGATCGAGTTGATCATGAGGTTGTTGATCACCTGACTGAACTGGGCTTCATCCGCTTCGATCGGCAGGAGGTTTTCTTCTATTTTACATTCACATTTAATGTTGGATCCGCTTAATGCAAAATTAATGGAGTCCTTCAGAAGTTCAGGGAGAAGGAGAAGCTTTTTAATCGGCTCTCCTCCTTTGGAAAAGGTTAAAAGCTGCTGGGTCAGATCTTTTGCGATAAATACTGCTTTCTCTGCTTTTTCCAGACTTTCCTGTATCTCTTTTATTGGCTGTCCTTCCATCCTGGCAACATTAATGTTGCCCAGAATGGAGGTGAGTATATTATTGAAGTCATGTGCAATGCCTCCTGCCAGGATACCAAGTGATTCCAGCTTCTGTGTTTTTATAAGTTCTGCCTCTGTTTTTCGTCTATCCGTAATGTCTCTGATAATAGTCAGGATACGAACAACCTTGTTCTTCTCAAAAATAGGGATCTTCATTATCTCCGTAATGACATCTTTTTCTTCTATTTTGTTTGTTTCCTCCGTTACCAGCGGGCTTTTTGTCCTGAATGTATGTTCATACTCTTTAAAGACCGTTTCGGGGAGGAAAGGGAATGCCTGTTTTAATTTTTTGCCCAGTAAATCCGTCTTTAAACCTATTTTTTTTGACCATCTTAAAAATGAATTATTTATCAGAATGATACGCAGCTCTTCATTCACTACATGAATGGCATCACTTATAGAGTTGATCGTGGTTCGATACTGTTTTTCTGATTCAATAATGACTTCTTCGGCCTTCTTCCTGTCGGTAATATCCCTTACGATCCCGATAAACCCTTTTGGACAGTTCCGGGCATCCAGGATGACGGAAGTATTGATCTCACCCAGAAAGGTGGAGCCATCTTTTTTGAGAAAAGTATACTCCACGTTTCTTATTCCCCCCTGTTCCAGTGTCTTGCGCGCATTAATTTCTGCGAGCTTCAGGTCTTTTGGTGCTATCAGCAGGAAAGCATCCTTCCCGATCAGCTCGCGGGGATCTTTACAGCCATGCAGGTCTGCGGCACGTTGATTGGCCATAATTAATTTGCCCTCCAGGTCTGTTACTGTAACCGAGTCGGGTGATGTCTCAACCATGCTCTGGTAGAGATCTTTACTTTCAATTAGCTCTAACTCCACCTTTTTCCGGTCTGTGATATCTCTGGAGATACCCAGAACAGCCCTAACTCTTCCTTTTCCGTCTTTTATAGGAGAGAGCTTTGTATGAATCCAGAGATCTTTCTTATAAAAAGATATCATATTTTCATTTTCCAGAGGTTTTCCCGAACGGATGACCTTCTCACGCATCTGCTGCTGGAGCTTAGCTGTTTTCGGAGGAAAGAACTTCTTCTGCTGTTTTCCTATTATTTGTTTTGGCGTTGACCCCAAGTAACGGGCGCCGAATT
>JAHITG010000151.1 GCA_018817865.1 Spirochaetota bacterium | reverse complement strand
ATTAAAAGAAAAGGAAAAAAGAAACCGGAAATTGGAAAAGCAGTACCTGAAAGCCAAAAAGAAGTGATAAAAGTTGTTGAACCGATCAAAACAATAGTAGGGAAGGAAACCATCATAAAAGTACAGGATAAAAATAAGAAGATCACTGATACAAAAACAGAAGTTGATGACAAGAAAGAAAAAGGAGTTATTAAAGGTAAAAAAACTCAATCAACTGTAAAACCGGTTGTGGAAAAGAAAAAAGAGCTTTTTCAGGCAAGTGAGAAAAAATTTCAGACCGTTGAACAGATCAATAAAGCATCAAAAGAGGAAGACTCGGTTGTTTCAGTTCAGGAAAAGGAAGAGGAAAAATCTTCCGAGCTTGTGATATTCCGGATCGCAGAGAATATATTCGGTGTGGAGACGGAATATATTTCCGAGATCCTGCCTCTTCAGTATATAACACCCGTTCCTTTAACAAAAGAGTTTGTTTTAGGGTTGATCAATATCAGGAATGATATTTTTTCCGTGATCGATCTCAACAATTTGTTTGGAGATGATTTTATTACAATTCATCAGAATAATCTTATCATGGTACTGGATTTCCAGGATATACAGACAGGGATCATCATTAATAAAGTGCTGTCCATTTCAGAACTGAAAGATAACGATATCATTCATAATATTGAAAATCTCCAATTAAAATATCAGAAGTATATGAAGTATATTGTCAGGATCAACAAGGATGATGTACCGGTTATTGATATCAGAGAATTATTCCTGTCAGAAATCTTTAACAAAGTAGATAAAATGGAGGATCAGCAATGAGTTTCATGGATGATCCGGAGATCAGAGATACTATCCTTTATGAGATCGAACAGAGGCTGGAACAGTATAAAGAAGACCTGAACAATCTGGAGAAGGACCCTTCCAATAATGAATTCATAAAAAAGATCTTTCGTTATATCCATACGATAAAAAGCAATTCAGGAATGATCGAGTGCAAAGAACTGACCGGTTTTTCGCATAAACTGGAAGACCTGCTGGGGATCATGCGGGACAAAAGCATCAAACCGACAGAAGAGATACTGAATATATGCAAAGAATCCCATTCCTGTTCTTCGGAAATACTGACAAAACTGAAACAGAAGAAAAAAATTGATACGAACACAGAAACCCTGATAGAAAAGATCAATAAAGCTATACAATACTGTCAGAACAGTAAAGAGGCCTTAAGCGGTGATAATGATATAGTAGCGGATGTAACAAAGGAATTTGTTAATACGGAAAATATCCGGGTTAACCTGAATAAAGTAGATAATTTGATCAATCTGCTTGGAGAACTTCATTTAACAAACAGGATGCATTTTTCTCAATTTTACGAGCTGAAAAAAATGCTGTTATCTGATAAGAAAAATACCAATCGGAATCTGGCATTACTGATGGATGAATTGGAGAATAAAATACTGAAATTTAATTACCTCTTTGATGAATTCAGGAATGACCTTTTAAATGTACGAATGATCAAAGTATCCAGTTTATTTAACCGTTTCCCAAAAGTCGTGGTCGATCTTTCCGAAAAACTGAATAAAAAGATCGGTATCAGTTTTGAAGGAGAAGAAACCGAGATCGATAAACGGATCCTGGAAGAAGCTGCCGAACCCATTCTGCATATCATCCGTAATGCGATAGATCACGGGATTGAGTCTCCTGAAGTGAGAGTGCAGAATAAAAAGAAGAAACTCGGTATGATCAATATTAAGACGTATCCCCGCGGGGGAAGTATAATAATTGAGATCAATGATGACGGTAAAGGGATCGATTCTAAAAGTATTAAAAAGAAACTTCTTGAAAAAGGAATGTATACTAAAAAAGAATTAACCAATTTAAGCGAAAAGGAGATCATAAATTCCATATTTATCCCAGGTTTTTCAACTAAAGAGGAGGTCAGTCATATATCAGGACGGGGGATCGGTATGGATATTGTCTCGGAAAAAGTGAAAGACCTTAAAGGTGAGATCGAGATTGATTCGGATCTGAATAAAGGGACTACATTTAAGATCATCCTGCCCATGACACTTACGATCATTGAAGGATTTTCAGTGACAGTAAATAAAGAGGAATATATTTTTATTAAAGATGACGTTAAGTTTCTCCTGAAGATCGAAAAACCTCAGCTGCATAACCTGGTTAACAAAACCATAGTAGATTATGAGGATTCTGTAATACCGATCTACAGTTTAAAGGATATATTCAGTAACAGTAAGTCTTCTATAAAGAAGATGAAAGCGGATGAAAGTATTAATCTGGTTGTACTACGGCAAAAAGATAATTTCTATGGATTTCAGGTGGATGCCTTTAATGGCATTAAAAGTATCGTTTTAAAGAATATCGGGACTCATATTAATAAATTAAGTATCTTTGAAGGAGCAACCATCAATGAAGAAGGCAATGTGGTAATGGTGATCAGTAAATCCGGACTGATACAAAAAGGATTAAATTACTATGAAAAAAATAAGAGTCTTTCTGGTTGATGATTCGATCTCTATATTAAAGGTTCTGACGACGATCTTTGTCTCTGATCCTGAGATAGAGATATGCGGTTGGGCCACCAACGGGAAAGATGCTATCGATAAAATCCCCCAATTAAAACCAGATGTTGTTGTCACTGATATTGAAATGCCTGAAATGGGCGGCATCGCTTTAATTAAATTTATTGAAAGAAATCATCCTCTTCCGGTACTTGTCTTCAGTACATATACCTACGAGGGAGCTAAAGTAACTTATGAAGCACTTGAAGCAGGTGCTATCGATTTTTTATGCAAACCAAAATCAAAAGCAGATGTAGATGTTTTAAAAGACGAGCTGGTAAGTAAAATTAAGATAATCAATAATGTCAAGATCATCAGGCGTGTAGACATCGATAAGCTGAAAAAAGAGCAGAATATTGATCTGCCTGACGAGGAAGAAGCATCAACAGATAGTACGATCAAGCATCTCATCGTGATAGGAGCTTCGACAGGCGGTCCGTATACTCTGGAAGTTCTTATCTCATCTCTTCCTGATAATCTCACTCATCCTATTGTCGTGGCTCTGCATATGCCTCCTAATTTTACAAAATATTTCTCTGAAAAACTGAATCTGCTGACTCATTATCATGTTAAGGAAGTCGAGGATGGAGAGAGAATTCTAAATTCGACTATTTATATCGGCCAAGGCGGTAGAAATGTTAAAATAAATTCTAATTCTACTTTTTCAATTATCAAATCAGAGGGTGATGCTCTTCCGAGTGTAGATATTCTTTTTGAGAGTGCGGGTTCTGTATTTCGAAATAAAGTTGTAGGTATTGTATTGACAGGAATGGGAAATGACGGTCTCAAAGGAGCCCGGAGAATAAAAGAGACCGGTGGAAAAATAATTGCAGAGAGTGAGGAATCCGCTGTTATATATGGTATGCCTAAATGTATTATCGATAATAACCTGGCGGATGAAATAGCTCATTTTGCCGTTATTCCGCAGATCTTAAGCGGTTATGCGTAAACCATTATGGAATTACTTATTTTTTCTATTAATAATTTTACTTTTGGAATTTCAACTAATTTTATAGAGGGAGTGGAAAGCATCAGCGAAGGAAATAACGATATAACCATTTCCAGTAACAATGTAATAAAAAACGGGATCAGTTATTTCTTATTAAACCTGTATCAGATGTTCTTTTTACGGGAACGGGATCCGGACCTTACAAAGAACAGCATACTTTTTTTAAAGAACCGGATCTGTTTTTCAGTGGAAAAATTTGAACGCATCAAATCTATTGAGACTTTAGATTTTAATTTTTCAACTATACTACCGGCAAAATATGTACATCTCTTTGGAGGTGTCTTTATCAGTAAAAAGAGACTGGGTATCATTATAAATGGAAAGGAACTGGAGTCTTTATTGAATTATTGATCAAGGTCTTATTTCCATGATAAGAGCTATTAATCGAGGAGAAGAAAATGGTAAGTGATATTATTGAAAAATTTGCACAGGATGAGAAATTGAATGGCTACAGAGAAGACGGCTCAAAGATATCTGTATTGATCGTTGATGATTCCTTTGCTTTCCGGCGATTAATGTCGCGGATCTTTAATTTAACCGGTTATGAGGTTGTAGAGGAAGTGGAAGATGGAGCTTTAGCAACTTCAAAATACGGGTTTCACAGGCCGGATATTGTTACTATGGATGTTACTATGCCGAATATGGATGGAAATGCCGCTGTAGAAGAGATCATGAGCATTGATCCCAATGCAAAGATCATTATGGTCACATCCCTTTCACATAAAGAATTGGTTGAAGAATGTCTTAAGAGAGGCGTAAAAGGATATATTTTAAAACCAATTACCGAGAAACAGATACCAAAAATACTTGAAACAATTAAAAACATAGCCATAGGAGATAAAAAATGAATAAAAAGTTGCTCTCGATCTTCATCAATGCCGGATCCGAAGTTCTTTATGAACTGTTGCTGGAAAAAGCTGTTCCGGGTAAAGTGAGTGTTGTTAACAGGATCACTACCACACAAGGGCTGGTAGTAGTCATTGGAATGATCGGAAAGATAGAGGGAAGGATAATTCTCGATATTTCACCGGAGACTTCGCATAAAATATCCGAGATCATACTCCAGGAATCCATTGATTTTAATGACTCTGAACTTATTGAGAGTGCAGTATCGGAAATGGGTAATATGATAGTGGGAAGAGGTATTTCTGCATTAAATGAGATGGGGTATAGTATTAAAATAACTCCGCCGACTATTTTCAGAGGTACAGATCTTAAAGTAATAGACAACAAGAATTCACAAATGCTGATCCTGCCTTTAGCAACCAAGATCGGATCTTTTATATTAAATCTTTCTGTAAAAGAGGCTGAAGGAACTTCTTAAATATTAATTCAATTTATCTCTATAAAGAACAGTATATCGAGAAATTTAAACAAATATTTTGATTTTCTACTGTACAATCTACTTCCGATAACATATATTATGTTAACTAATATATTGACTTAAAATAGCAGCAAGTGAATACATATATCATATATATTGTAATTATTATGGGATCAATGGTCTTTTTTATCGTAGTATTTAAGATTGTTGCTTAAGATCGTAATTCTTTCCAATACCTGCTTCTCGGGATACTTCCTGTATAATTCCTTTAAATAATTTAATGCATCGTCATACTTCTTTTTATCAGATAAAATATTTACTATGATTTTATAGGCTTTCTGTATCTCCTCTTTATTCCTCCTTTCATTAACAGACTTGTCTTTCACAAATTGATCCAGATATGTATATGAACTGTCAAGATCTTTTAAAAGATAATATAGATAACCGATCCGGAAATTGATGAACGGATCATTAGAATCCAATGGAAGTAGTTTTTGATAGTATTTTAAAGAATTACCGTATTCTTTTCTTTTTTCATAAAATTGAGCACCTGTTCTATAGTATTCTGCCTGATCTTCAATATTCCGGAACAGGGACTCACTCTTTCCGGCTGATCTCAGGTATTTTTCTACTGCATTCAGGTCATTCTGGTCAAAAAAGACCTTTGCTAATTTAGAATATGGCTCCGGATAACTATTGTACTCTTTAATTGCTTTTTTATAGTATAAAATAGCTTGATCTGCTTTTAACTCTTTTAGAAAAGAATTACCCTTAAGGTAAAGAAGATATGATCGCAGATATTTTTTATTTTCTATTAAATTAGTTTTTTGAGTAGAATGAGTTAAATTTAATGTTAAGACCAGGAATAAAAAAAAGAAAGTAATATTAATGATCTTACTTCTTAACATCATAGGCATAAGCAGAAACCTTGTTTCTTCCATTTTTTTTAGAATAATACAGAGACATGTCAGCACAGTTTATAAGATCTATAGGATTAGAGGTATCATCCGGATATGTACTTACCCCCAGTGACACTGTAATACGCCAGAAAAACTCCTTTGTACTGATCCTCATTTGCTGTATAGTATTTCTGATCTTTTCTGCAAAACCGAGGGCTTCCTTTATGCCGTAATTCGGCAGTAGAAATATAAACTCCTCTCCCCCGTACCTGGCAAAGAGTATATCATCATCGATCATAGCATTGATTGTTTTAGTTATGGTTTGAAGGATCTTATCTCCAGTCTGATGACCGTATTTATCATTATAATGCTTGAAATGGTCAATATCCAGCATTACAATAGATATTTTACATTCATCTTTAGTCTGATAATCCTGAAAATATTCCTTAAGCTTGTAATTAAAGTATCTCATATTATAGATCCTGGTTAACGGATCCTTAACTGCCAGATTATATAAATTTACGTTATAATATATCAGGCTGCAGAGTTTTGCCTCCAGATCAAGCGCTTGAATATCGATTTTAGTATTTATCCTTTTATTTGACTCAATATATATAAATGCAAGGGGTTTATCATGATGTAATAATGGAATGACAATTTCAGAGGAATCTATGATAATACTCTTTTCCTTGAAGGATCGTTGAAGTAATTCAGTAATAGTCTCGATATCCATCTTCTTGAAAGGCTTGAATTGCTGCTGTGAAAAATTATATTTAATAAATAATATTTTTTTTATTGGAAATAGATCCTTCAGATGATCTTTAAGGTATACTAAAATATGATTGATGGTTTCATTAATATCCAGTTTTTGAAGCAGATCGATTAAAATGCTGATCTTTTTATTCATTAAGAGATCATAATAGCATTTTTTAATAGAATATCAAGATATATTTTATATTCTTAATAGTAAATGTTGGCTGATCAATAAAAGAGCAATCTTTTATTAATAATAGTAGAAGGATCGATAGCTATGTTATTTTTTCTTATTTCAAAATGTAAATGAGGACCTGTTGAAAGGCCTGTATTACCTACCCTTCCGATCACCTGACCTCTTTCAACATATTGCCCGGTCTTAACATAGCTTAATAATGCATGTGCATAAAAAGTGGAATATCCATTTTTATGTCTGATCAATATAGTTTTGCCATAACCGCCCTGAATACCTGAAAACACCACTTTCCCTCGTTCTGCAGCCTCAAAGTCTTTTCCAAGTTTACTGGCAATATCCATTCCCGTATGAAACTCCATTTTTTTATTATAGGGAGACCTTCTTACACCAAACTCGGATGTTATTCTACCCTTTAATGGCCAGGTTAATTTAAACTTTTGGTTCTTTCTGACAGGTATTGTATTATTCATGTTCTGCTGAGAAAGGGAAATTGATGACAGGTCTAAATCAGAACTTTTTCCCTCTGGAATCAGCAGTTTTTGCCCCGGAATGATGATGTTTGGATCTTTGATCTTATTAGCTTCTACCAGATCATTTACATGAATATCGAATTTTTTAGAGATCTTCCAGAGATTATCTTTTTGTTTTACTGTATAATATACTTCCTCAGAATTTTTGTTTATTAACATGTTTTGAAGTAAAGGCTGTGTTTTCCGGTCTTTCTCTTTTGAAGCGATCTGT
>JAHITG010000150.1 GCA_018817865.1 Spirochaetota bacterium | reverse complement strand
CCCAATTATGGTAAAAAAGGAACCGGGGTCAGGTTGAAACCGGGAATGGTTTTAGCTATAGAACCAATGGTTAGCATAGGGACTGATGAAGTCTTGATCCGGGAAAACAACTGGACGGTAATTACGGCAGACAGTTCACTGGCTGCTCACTTTGAGCATACCATAGCTGTTACTGATAATGGCCCTGTTATTTTAACAATATAAAATTTTTTTAAGGAAGATAAATGGCAAAAGAAGAACCAATTGAAGTTGAAGGTAAAGTGCTTGAAACATTACCAAACGCAATGTTTAAAGTAGAAATTGAAAACGGGCATGTTGTATTAGCTCATATTTCAGGAAAGATGCGGATGCATTATATCAGAATTTTGCCCGGGGACCAGGTTACAGTGGAGTTATCCCCGTATGACCTTTCTAGAGGAAGGATAACTTATAGACATAAATAAGGGTACAAAAGGTTTGGATGGTTTAAAGGGTTTAAATTGGAGGAGTGATGAAAGTACAAACATCGGTAAAAAAAATATGTATGAAATGCAAGATCATAAAAAGAAAAGGTGTAGTACGCGTTATTTGTGAGAATCCCAAGCATAAGCAGCGACAGGGATAAAATTTATTTCAGAGAGGTATTAAATGGCAAGAATAGCAGGAGTAGATCTGCCCAAGAATAAAAGGATCTTCATTGGCCTTACTTATATTTTTGGTATTGGGCATACAAGAGCAGCGGATATCTTAAACAAGTCAAAAATAGATCCGTTAAAAAAAGTGAGCGAGCTGACAGATGAAGAGATCACATTGATCCGGAAAGAGATAGAAAAATATAAAGTTGAAGGTGATCTTAGAACCGAGGTCGCAATGAACGTGAAACGGCTTAAGGATATTCAAAGCTATAAAGGGTTCAGGCATATTAAGAATTTACCTGTTAGAGGACAGCGGACCCATACAAATGCAAGGACACATAAAGGATCCCGTCCGTCAGTAGGCGGGAAAAAGAAAGTCGCAGCAACCGCCACCAGCTCGACAACAAAAGGAAAATCGTAATCAGAAGGAGATAAAAATTGACAACAGTAAAAAAGAAATCTAAAAAAGATAAGAAAGTAGTTCCTCAGGGAACCGTCTTTATACAGGCTACATTCAATAATACCGTGGTTACAATTACAGATCTGAAAGGAAATGTGCTTTCATGGTCTTCGGCCGGAAAGATGGGATTTAAAGGAGCAAAAAAAAGTACGCCTTATGCAGCACAGATCATATCAACAGATGCTGCCAGAAAAGCCATTGAAACGGCCGGAGTAAAAGAAGTGGAAGTGAAAGTAAAAGGGCCGGGAGGCGGAAGAGAAGCCGCTATCAGAGCATTGAGTTCTGTAGGATTAATAGTGAAGAGTATTAAAGATATTACTCCTATCCCCCATAATGGGTGCAGGCCGCGAAAAAGAAGAAGAGTTTAATGGAGGTTTTTTAAGTTATGGCAAGATTAATAGAACCAAAATGCCGAATATGCCGAAGAGCAGGAATGAAATTGCTGCTTAAAGGTGAAAAATGTCTTGGGATGAAATGTATTTTAGATAAAAGAAAATTTCCACCCGGTGTTCGTTCCAGAAGAGGAGTGAGGATCACAAACTATTTACTGCAGATCAGAGAAAAGCAAAAATTAAAGAAAATGTACGGATTATTTGAAAAACAGTTTAGACGGTTTTTTCAGATCGCAGAAAAGAAGAAAGGACCTACAGGTGACAACCTGCTTTTACTTTTAGAAAGGCGGCTGGATAACCTTATTTTCAGGACCTGTTTTGCTTCTTCCAGGCAGCAGGCGCGCCAGCTTGTCAGGCATGGACATGTGCGTGTGAACAACAGGAAAGTTAATATCCCGTCTTATCTGGCAAAAGAGGGAGATATCGTCACTATTAAAGAGAGAAGTCAAAAATTATATCCTGTTCTGAAAAGCATGTCAAGACTGGAAAACGAAGTTTTACCGGAGTGGTTTGCTGTAGATGGTGAAAACTATAAGATCACTATAAATCGAGTGCCGGACATTAAAGATATAACTATACCTATTAATTTACAGCTGATCATCGAGTTATATTCTAAAGTATAAATTAGCATGGAGGATATCAATGTCATCTATAAAGTATTTATTAAAGGACTTTAAACTGCCCGGAGGAGTTATTTTTGAGCATGAAGAAGTCAAAGCAGATTATGGAAGATTTATAGCAAAACCTTTTGAAAAAGGATTTGCAGTTACCATTGGTAATTCATTACGAAGAGCTCTGCTTTCTTCCATTCCCGGATCGGCTATTGTAGCAGCAAAGATCGATGGAGTATCTCATGAATTCTCAACGATCCCCGGCGTGATGGAGGATACTACGGATATTCTGATCAATATGAAAAAGGTCAGAATAAAATTAGCTGATAATGTTGAAAAAAAGATCATTCATATAGAAAAGAAAGGTCCCGGCGAACTTCTGGCAAAAGACCTGAATGTGGATGCGGATATAGAGATCTTAAATCCTGATTTTTATCTGGCCAGTCTCAGTAAAACAGGATCTATAAGTATGGACCTGCAGATAGAACACGGGAGGGGGTATGTCCCTTCTGAGGATCTTAAAGACAGGATAGAAGATGATGATGTCAGTATAATCCTTTTGGATGCGATCTTTACTCCTGTTATTAAAGTGAATTATAAAGTAGAGAATATCAGGGTCGGACAGAGGATCGATTTTGAAAAACTGGTACTGGAAGTCTGGACGGATGG
>JAHITG010000149.1 GCA_018817865.1 Spirochaetota bacterium | reverse complement strand
TGTTCATAAATATCTTGACGTCAGGAATTATTTGTTCTATATTATCAATATGATCAAAAGATCCTTAGTTATTCTATTAATATTGCTGATATCCGGTGCTCTCTGTTCTCAATATTATAATTATTTGGATGATCAGGTCATACATAATCCATTTAAAGATAATTACGGAAGTCTGCTTGACTATAAGCGATTTAATATATTCAATCAATTTTCTGTTTTTTCCTTTAGCAGCAGCAGAGGTCATTCCGGCACATATGGTCTTTACTTAAATACTATTCAGTATAACATCAATTCCGACCTCAGCGCTTATTTGCATCTCGGCAAGAAATTCGATTTTAACAGTAAAGAGGACTCTCTTGAATTTAATGATAAAAAGGATTATCTTTCCGGAGGGACCGTGATATATAAACCGGGCTCTGACTTTACGCTGGGAATGGAGTATGGATCCGCACCGGGAATATCTCCTTTGAACTATTCTTTTTCAGGAAATCCGTTTTTTTCTGATTCGTATTACCTGCCAAATTCCGATGATAAAAATTTAATATTATGGCTCAATAAAGGTTTTAACAGGAACAGGTTCAATATTCACCTTCAGGTTCAGCAAATCGAAAGGAAAACTCCTCTTCCGGATGAAACTCTTCAATAACTATTTTTTTTCTATTTTTTTCAATAATTCGGTAAGATTATTTTTATCGACCAGGTCAATTGGTCTGGTTGCAGCATACTGACTTGCACTGGGTGCAAAAGAAGATGTCGTGATAAACATGCCCCTGTTTGCAGAATTTTTTTTCATTTCTTCATGAAGTTCTCTGACCGGCAATTCTCCGATAGCACCGGTCACCCGCCTGATCCTGATGATTACATTCTGACGCCTTACATTTCTCCATTTTGCTTCTGACTCTGTAACAACGGCATTGATCCCTTCATCAGTAACAGGTGACAATTCAATAATATCGTATCCCATTGCATTTATTAATTTTTGACATATGTTCTGGAAGGTGGCACTGGAAGCAGTTAAAAAGTCTTTCAACCTGTCATCCGTTCTCAGATCAGCATAAACGGTCAATTTTTCAGGTACATCTTTATAGGACGGTCTGAACTGGGCTATTGTTTCCCACTGTTCAATGGCAGCACCCAGGTCCCTGTTCTTTTCATAGCAGTTTGCGATCCAGTATCTAACCTCGGTGGAGACCTCATTTTCAACAGTTGATGATTTCAATGCTCTCTCCAGCTCCACGACTGCTTTTGATAAATTCCCTTTTTCATAATGAGTCTTTCCGTTTTCAAGTAATGCACGTAATTTTATATTGGAATCCCTTTCAGCTACTTCAAATTCTCTGATCGCTGAATCGAACTGGCCGAGGGCTTTATAGACCAGTCCTAAATACAGATGTGCCTTAAAATTTTTTGAATTATACTGAAGAGCCCTGTTCAATTCTATCTGAGATTCTTCAAACTGGCCTGAATTAAAATATATAATACCCAGATAATAATGACTGTCAGAATGCTGCGGGTTTAAACGGATCGATTTTTGAAAATAGGAAACTGAATTATCGACCAGATTCCTTTTATAAAAGAGTTCTCCGATCTGAAACATAACATCAAAATTATCAGGTTCCAGATTTGAGATCAGAATATACTCTTTCTGTGCTTCATCCAGCTGATTAAATTCTTTATAGATCTCCGCCAGCCTCTTCCGTACTATCGCTTCAGTTAATTCAGTATTAAAAGTACCGATTTTGATAACATACTTGTATTCAACTATCGCTAATTCAAATTTTTTTTCTTGATAGTAGGCTTCCCCAAGATACCAGTGAGCCAGCATGCTCCTTTCATTTTTTACAATAAACGATTTCAGCGCTTTTATAGCTGATCTTGTATTTCCCGCATCAAGCCATTTAGCGATCTGGTTCAGCTTTTTTGGGAAAATATAACTCTTAAGCACAAATGAAATATATAGTGTAAATATGGATGCAACTATTATTAATATAACAAATAACGGCATAACTTTAGATTCCTTAATCTTTTTCTGATGCTCTTTTTGATTTTTTATTCTTGGTTATTTTGAAATACTCTCCCTCATTTACCATCTTTCTCAGTAGGGTACCGGGTTTGAAATGAGGCACTAATCTTTCATCCATCATTACTTCATCTCCGGTCTTTGGGTTTCTTGCTTTTTTAGGAGCCCGCAGTTTAACTGAAAATGTCCCGAATCCTCTCAATTCAATATTCTTTTTTTCAACAAGCGACCTCTTGATCACTTCTAAAAAGTGATTAATAATTAACGAGATCTCAAATTTTGGAATATTCGGAAAATTATCTGCTACTGACTCAATTAATTCTTCTCTCCGCATTATTCTGCTGAACTCTCCTTTTTCTGGACCTTCTTGATCGAATTGATCATTTTCATAATTCTAGATTTTTTCCTGTCTGCATTATTTTTATGCAGGACATTATGTTTAACTGCTTTATCCAGCATGGAAACATATCCTTTTAAAATCTCTAATGCATCCTTTTTGTTTTTACTTTCAACAGCATCTTCCAGGAGCTTGAACTGTGTTTTAAGAGAGCTCTTTAAAGATTTGTTCATTAGCCTTCTTTTATCACTCTGCCTTATTCTCTTTTGTGCACTTAAATTACTCGCTGCCACTCTTGCCTCCTTAAGATCATTTTATATCATTTTGATATTTTCTAAATAATTTATCATCCATTATAATATTTTTATATTTTTCGTCAACCGAAAAAAGTTTTTTTAGAGTTTTCATCATCAGATCTTTTTTTTCTTTTAATGCGTAATAACTTGCCAGGCTGTACAGCGTATCGGTATCATCACTTTTATACTTTAAACTTAATTTATAATAATGCTCCATTTTATCATATTTCTTTTCAGCTCTATAGCAGTTCCCGAGATAAAAATAAGCTTTATAATATTTTTCATTGATCCGGACAACTTCTTCTAATGAGTCTATCGATTCATCGTACATGTCTTCATTAAAATAGACCAGACTCAGGTTCATATGAGCTTTCCAATTTTTTTCATCTTTATCAATGGATCTTTTAAATGACTCGATCGAGTTGGATATCTTTTTCTGTGCCTGGTAAGCATTACCCATTCCTAAATAAATTTTTGAAATGAGATCATCTTCTTTTTCAAGTTTTAATGAGAATTTATAATTTTTCAATGCATTATCATACTCTTTCAGTTTTAAATATATATTTCCTAAATGATAATAGGCCAAAGTAAAAGTTTTATTTAGTTTTATGGCTTTTAAGAGATAAATTTCCGCCTGCTTCTGATCGTTAAGGTAAGAATAGGCCAATCCAAGATCATTATAAGGAAAAGCCCAATTCGGCTTTAATTTAATAACCTCTTTAAGATCAGCTACTGCGGATCTGTAATTATTTAACTGAAAATAGGCCTTTCCTTTATAATAGTGGTATAAATATATCTCATTCTTCTTCAAGTTTGGCTTTAATTGAGCCAGCTTATTTAGAGTTTCTGAATACTGGCCATTCTGCAGTAATTTTGATGATTCATCAAATATATCAGCAAACAGCCCAAACGGGATCAGCAGTAATAATATTAGAAGAATAATTATTTTCATTATAAATCAATAAAGCAGAACAGTGATCTGTGTGATCATCTTCCGGGCCAGTATAACAGGTCCTCTCTGATCCGGATAAAGCATATTTACTTTTTTAAATTCATCCAGCGCTTCCTCATAATCTTCCATATAATAATAAGAATAAGCCAGCTCATATTGAGCCCAGGAACTCTCTTTTTTATCATTAGGGAAATGGGCTATCACTCTTTTGTACTCTTCAATGGCATCGTCATAATACTCTGCGTTAAACAAAGCCCTGCCGTATTCAAGGACATCCCGGGCGGAACATTCAGATAGTTTCTTTTTTAAGACCGGCTTGTCTCCGGAACAGGAATTGAGTGCCAGGAATAAAAGGATGATCACAAAAATGTTAACTACCCTGATAATGTTAATATTAATTCTGCTTTTCATAACAACTCCCTATCCAAAAATAGCGATTAGTAATATAATTTAATTATATTTGTTGTCAACTAATAAATTATAATTTTATTGAATAACTGATAAGGTATACATACAAATAAATACACATAAAAAATTATTTGACACATTTTTTGAATTTACTATTATGTTTTCTATCGTTATATCATATCAGGATTGGAGAGTTCCATTAGGATATGTTTCAGAAATGTTTTGAATATAAAACTGCTGATAACGCAAAGAGGGATGGTTATTATCCCTACTTCAGACCAATCGAGAGTGCTCAGGACACCGAAGTATATATCCGCAATAAAAAACACCTTATGCTTGGGTCAAACAGTTATCTCGGGCTCACAAATGATCCCCGTGTAAAAGAAGCATCAATAAAAGCAATAGAAAAATACGGGACCGGATGCGCCGGATCCAGATTTTTAAACGGGACTCTGGATATTCATGAAGAGCTGGAAGAGAGGCTTGCCAAATTCACAAACAAGGAATCGGCCCTGCTCTATTCTACCGGATTTCAGGTCAATCAGGGTGTTATTTCTACATTGGTGGGCAGGGAAGATGTTGTACTGACGGATTCTCTTGATCATGCCAGCATTATTGACGGGGCCAGGCTGGCTTTCGGAAAAACATTCCGTTTCAACCATAATGATATGGACGACCTGGAGACCAAACTGAAAAATGCTGGTGATAAAGGAAAACTCATCGTCGTAGACGGCATATTCAGTATGGAAGGTGACATTGTGAATCTCCCTGAGATCGTAAAACTTGCAAAAAAATATAATGCCGGGATCATGGTGGATGATGCTCATTCCCTGGGTGTACTGGGAAAAAACGGAAGAGGGACTGCAAATCATTTTCAGCTGGATGATGAAACCGACCTGATCATGGGAACATTCAGCAAATCATTGGCATCACTCGGTGGTTTTGTTGCCGGAAATGTAAAAGTAATTGATTTCTTAAAGCATCATTCAAGGGCACTGATCTTTTCCGCTTCCCCTACGCCGGCTTCCGTTGCTGCAGCCATGGCGTCTCTGGATATCATGGAAACAGAACCGGAAAGGATCGAAAAACTGTGGGCGAATACAAATAAGATGCTGAAAGGGTTTAAAGAACTGGGATATAATACCGGCATAGCTGAAACCCCGATCATCCCCCTGGTCATTGGGGATGATATGCTCTGTTTCAAGACATGGAAGGCTTTATCTGAGGCAGGTATCTTTATTAATCCCGTAATCCATCCGGCCGTGCCTCATGGCCATGCCCTTATCAGAACAAGTTATATGGCTACCCACACATCCGAACAGCTTGATTTTGCTCTTGACTCCTTTAAAAAAATCGGTAAAAATCTCAGCATCATTTAAACAGGTATAGATAAATATGAGTATAAAATATAAAATCATAATCTTTATTGTCGTCCTTCTGATCTTAAGTCTGGGGATCACTATCCTGCATCTTACGAATAAATACTGGCCCGTTTTACAGGACGAGATCATAAACAGAATATCTCTCAACCTGGAAAATAACAACAGTATTGTTGCAGATAATATGACAAGCGACTCCCCGCTTGAATCCCTGAACAGTATCTTTCTAACGGTCCTTGATAATAATAATGAATTAATGTATATTAAGGTCATGGATCTGTTTAACAAAGACAGATATGCCCTCTATACCAGAAACACGGTTATTTTCGAATCGGGTCATGACAAACTGCAGGTACCGAGAAATGAAATATTTATCGGGGAAGGGCGGGTCAGACCGGTTCCTGAAAATGTATATTCAAATGTCTATCATACTAATGAAAATCTGTATATCATAAATAACTATTCAAAACAGTTAAAAGAGTACGCGGATGAGTTTAATGCCATTAACAGTAATTTCAATTCGTTTTTACAATTCAGAAAAAATGCCATTCGATCCAACAATAAAATCTCAATGCTCTTTTCAAAGAATAAGAAAAACCCGAACAAAAGAGCAGAAAAAGAGTTGATCGATCTTATCAACAGAGAATTAATGCAGCAATTCGGGTTTATTAGAAAATTGAACGATTCTATCAATTATAAGATCAACTTTTTTGAAAAGAAGATGGATATCATCTATACTGATATTATTGCGATGAGTAAAGCCGGGGAAGTCCGGAAAATAAAGGATAAAAACACTGAAATCATTCATGATCTGAAGAGAATGGAAATAATAATCCTTAAGAACCTCAGGGCATTCAAAAGGATAACAAAGCCCCGTGATATAATTCGAACAGATAACATGATCTTAGCCATAAAAAAGCAGATCAACCGGGTAAACCGGAATCTGGAACTTATTGATAAAAGAATGGATAGTTTTATCGAGGCTAAGCTGTATTTTCAGCCAAAAACAGAAAAGGACTATGAGGTATTTGATCAGATCAAATTAATAAAATTATACAGGAAGATCACATGGGGAAAGAATATTGTGGGTTATTATGAGATTGGAATATCAAATGATGAGATCTGGAACAAGATAAAACCTACAATAATAGAAAGCTCTTTTTCCTCCATCGGCTTCATCATTATAAGCATTATTGCCGGCCTGCTTCTGGCCCTTTATATTGTTTATCCTATTCACAAGCTGGATAAAGGGGCAGATGAAATGTTAAAGGATCTGAAATTCAGAATTTCACTAAAAAGAAAAGATGAATTCGGTAAATTCGCAAATACATTCAATCACCTGTCTGACCAGCTTATTGAAGAGCTTTCCAAGTACGAAAGATTATACAAAGAAGCTACTGAAGACCAGCTCACAAAACTGATGGTACGGCGATACTTCATGGGGACACTCAAATCCGAACTGGAAAATGCCAAAAAGGAGAATCGTCCCACTACTCTCTTTATAACAGATATAGACCATTTTAAAAATTTCAATGATACACACGGCCACCAGACAGGAGACCGGGTGCTGGCAAAGGTTGCAGAGGTCATATTGAAGAACACAAGGCAGAACAGGGTACGAAATGATATTGCCGGACGATACGGAGGAGAAGAGTTTGCCCTGCTTTTACCTGATACGGATAAAGAGGATGCCATGCAGAGTGCTGAAAGGATCAGAAAACAGATCGAGGCCATGACTGCCCGGTCTACTAAAAACAAAGAACTGAAGGTAACGATCTCCATTGGAGTAGCAACTTCTTTGGATTCTGATATTACCCCTAAAGAGCTTATCTCACGGGCTGATAAAGCTCTCTACCAGTCAAAAGAGAAAGGAAGGAACATGGTCACCTATGGTTAAAAAAATATTATTATTTCTTTTGATCCTTATTATCATTCAAACAAGGGGTTACACCTTTTCCGCGCGGAATGAAGTCCATAAATATGGATTCAGCGCATTGGGAGATGATATCTCCGGACTTTATTATAATCCCGCAACCCTCTTTAATCTTTCCAAAGCTCTCAGTGAATTCACCATTTCAGGCAGTAAAAGCTTTACATATAATTCACTGTATCTGGGAACATACTTGACACGCTTACCTCTTTTCAGCCGGTATTACTGGACATCAATAAACCTGGGTGTGGGACTGGATCGAACGGATAATAATAAAAATTATTATATTTCAATAGGCGGAACCCTCTACCGTTTCATTAAATACGGGTTCTCTTATAAGGCTGTTGTTATCTCCGACATGGTTAATGATGATAAAAGCTTCAGCGATTTTGATACGGGCTTTTTATTCCGGATTTTCTTCTGGTTTGATGTTGGCATCAGCATTAAAAATCTGAAAAATGACAGCACTACCCCGACAACAGTCATTCCCGGTCTTTCGCTGAAAATAACAGATGATGTTAAATTTACAACCGGCGCACCGTTTAATAATGAATTTTCAGCATCAGATGATTACAGCCTTGCTTTAGATATAAACGTGATCAGGGGGTTTTACCTGCTGGGAGGCATACAGGAAAAAGAGATCGTTTTCGGTACAGGATATAATTTTAACTACAGCCTTGAAAACCTCTATATCTCATTTGCCTATGACACAGAGAGAAAAAAAGCAGGACAGGCTATATTGTCCTATAACCATAAATTTCATAATATATTCTATTCCTCAAAACAGGAGAAGGCACATGATAAAGCTGATGAAGATGAAGAGATCGTGAGGAATAAGAAAGATATTGTTACGGACCAGAAATTTTATCTTAATAGGGCCAAGTTCTATTATGATCAGCAAAGGATAGAGGATTCCAAAAAGATGCTTGAGAAAGTAATATCCCTGGATATTAACTCAAAATACGGAAAGGAAGCAGATACAATGCTTAAGAAAATCAAAAAAATCGAAAAGAAGATCAGGAGAAATAAATAGTGATCCAAATTAAGAAGATCAATTTGGAATCTAAAAATCAGATAAAAAAGTTCATCATGTTTGAGTGGGAGATCTATAAAGGGGATAAAACATGGGTTCCTCCGCTGATCATGGATATGAAAGCGATGTTCGATCCGAAGAAGAATCCATTCCATGATCATTCCCGTGTTCAGCCTTTCCTTGCGTATAAAGAGAATAAAATTGTCGGACGGATCACTGCGATCATCAATGATAACCATAATAAAGCCTGGAATGAAAAAACAGGATTCTTCGGGTTCTTCGAAAGTATTAATGATCAGGAAATTGCAAATGCTCTTTTGAACAGTGCCTGTTCCTGGATAAAAGACCGGGGCATGGATACAGTCAGGGGCCCGGCTAATTTTTCATCAAATGACACATGGGGATTACTGATCGATAATTTTAAGATGGCCCCTATGATACTGATGACATATAATCCACCATACTATAAAAAATTGATCGAACAATACGGTTTTGAAAAGGTAAAAGATGTTTTTGCATACAAAATGGAGAGTAAAGACGGTATAATGCCTGAAAGAGTAAAAAAAGTTGCCCAACATGTTTTGAATAATAAAGATATTGTAATACGAACAATAAATATGAAAAAGTTTGACCGGGAAGTGAACCTGATAAAAAAAATATATAACGGGGCATGGGAGAAGAATTGGGGCTTTGTGCCTATGACTGATGAAGAATTCAAGCATCTGGCCAAAGAGCTCAAACCTATTGCAGAACCCAAATTTGTCCTCATTGCTGAAGTGAATGGCGAACCGGCCGGATTTTCCTTGTGCGCCTCCAATGCAAACGAAGCTTTAATAAAGATAAACGGCAGGCTCTTTCCATTTGGTCTTTTTAAACTGCTCTATTATGTTAAAAAGATCAAAACAGTGCGATTGATCACTTTAGGAGTTCTGGACAAATTCCGAAAAAAGGGTATTGAGGGTGCGTTCTATTATAAGTCTCTCATGACGGGAAAGGAACTCGGCATTGACTGGGGTGAGTGCTCATGGATACTCGAAGATAATGTTTTAATGAATCGCGGAATAGAACTCATGGGCGGAAAGATTTACAAGACATACCGGATCTATGATTATAAACTATGATAATTTTTTTATTGACATTAAATTTATTTTAATTAATTTTTTACTATATATTATTGACAGGA
>JAHITG010000148.1 GCA_018817865.1 Spirochaetota bacterium | reverse complement strand
TATATCTTTTTTATGGTATCGGCCTGAAAACATGGGCCCTCCGCTTATATAGACCGTGGGAATATTGACCCGAAGGGCTGCCATCATCATTCCCGGAACGATCTTATCGCAATCAGCGATCAGTACCATGCCGTCAAAAGGATAAGCCATAGCCATGGTCTCGACAGAGTCTGCAATGAGTTCACGGCTGGGAAGAGAATATTTCATTCCTTTATGTCCCATGGCTATCCCGTCACAGATACCGATCGTATTGAACTCCATGGGTGTTCCCCCGGCCATCCGTACGCCTTCTTTTACTGCCTGGGCCAGTTTATTCAGATGGATGTGTCCCGGAATGAGCTCGTTAAATGAATTGGCTATACCGATAATGGGACGCTTTAACTCTTCATTTGTATATCCCATCGCTTTGAAAAGGGACCGGTGGGGGGATCTCTCTAATCCTGATTTCATTGAATCACTTCGCATATAATAACTCCTTCCTGAATAAAGGTATAAAGGCTTTAAATGGTTTAAAAGGCACAAAAAACATTTAAACCGCTTAAACCATTTTAATAGATTATTTTGTTAATGGGGTACTCTACGATCCCTGTTGCCCCTTCCTTCTTCAGGCGGGGGATGAGGGTCCGCACCTTTTTTTCTTCGATAATAGTGTTCAGAGCCACCCACTCGCTGTCATTCAGTTCATTAATAGTGGGTGATTCCAGAGCAGGCAGGATCGAGAGGATATTTTTCAGATTCCTCTTTTTTGTGTTCAAAAGCAGTCCGACCCTTGCCTGGGCATTGATCACGGCCTGAAGCATCAGGGATATCTTTTCGATCTTATCTCTCTTCCAGCTGTTTTGTTTGTACTCTTCTTTGTTTGCTATAAACTGTGTTGTGGATTCCATTAGTGTGTCAATGATCCTCAATTTATTTGCTTTTAAAGAACTTCCTGTTTCCGTGACTTCTACTATGGCATCTGCAAAACGGGGCGGTTTTACTTCAGTGGCCCCCCATGAGAATTCCACTTCTGCCTGGACATTGTTCTTCTTCAGGTAATTTTTTGTAATGTTAACCACTTCAGTAGAAATGGTTTTTCCTTTAAGGTCCTTTACGGTTTTTATTTTCGAATTTTCCGGTGCAGCCAGGACCCACCGGACAGGGCGCATCCCTGATTTAGCATATACCAGATCGGAGACGATCTTAACTTTAGAATTTGTTTCTATGATCCAGTCCTTGCCTGTAAATCCCGCATCCAGTATGCCTTTTTCCACATACCTTGGCATCTCCTGAGCACGGATAAGGATACACTCGATCTCTTCATCATCTATGTAGGGATAATAGGATCGTTCAGTCAGGCTGATATTGTAACCGGCTTTCTCAAAAAGCTGAAAAGTTGTTTTCTGTAAGCTTCCTTTTGGTAAGCCGAGTATAAGCTTTTTCATTGATATACCTCCAATACTGTTGAACTACTGTTCAACTATGAAAAATATTTAAGGAAGGATCAGCCGGATCCTTCTATTTATATACCTTATCAGGGTCGAATATCTTCTCATCGACGATCTCATAATCTTTCTTTTTTGCATTATATTTTTGATAGAAGCAGCTCTCATATCCTTTATGACAGGCTGCCTTTCCTATCTGTTCTATGGTTATTAATAAAGAATCCTGATCGCAGTCCGTAAAGATCTCTTTAACTATCTGAAAATGTCCGGATTGTTCCCCTTTTAACCATAATTTATCACGACTTCTGCTGTAATAGTGGACTTTACCGGTTTCAAGAGTTTTCTGATACGATTCTTTGTTCATAAAAGCCAGCATTAATATTTTACCGCTTTTATGATCCTGGGCAATGACCGGAATAAGGCCGTTCTGTTTTTTAAAGTCCAATTTAAGCATAAGTGTCTCCTGATTTAAAAATTTTAATAGAAAATAAAAAATTCAATTCGCTTGTCAACCTATTTAAAGTACAACTTGTTTTTATTTGATACTTCGCATAAATAAACTGGGGACGGTGCGTGACATTGTGACATCGTATGAATTTGCCCCTCAATGTCACAATGTCACGCACCGTCCCCTTCTTCACCATTGATAAAAAACTTGTCATCGGAAAAATAAAGAGTACATTTAATACAAAAGAAAGTATATAACGATCATGGAGGTTCTTTATGGATAAGGTTTTTAAAATAGAGTGCCCCGACTGTCATACTATTTTAATAATAGACAGAGCTACAGGGGAAATAAAAGAGACTCGTGCACCTATCCTTGAGGAGACTACCGGAGACAGGTTTGAGGATGCATTGAAAAAATTCAAGAAGGATAGATCAGAGACAGAAGAAAAGTTCGCAAGACTGCAGGAAGAAGAAAAGGAAAAAAAGAAAAAGATGAATGAACTCTTTCAACAGGAAATGAAGAAGGTTAAAAAAGAAGGAAAAGTGGATAAGGAATTAAGGGATATAGATTTGTAAACTCAGGTGTATTATATAGATTAACCCCGGTGCATCAGAGATACACCGGGGTGGAAAAGTAAAGTTGAGAAATAAAAACGTAATAAAAATACGTTTTTATTTCTCTTCGGCCGTGTCTTTTCCTAAAATAAAACTTGAAATTTGTAATATATGTGGTATACTGTAATAATAGAGATCAGGATGGCACTTGAAAGATGAAAAAACTGGCTTTATATATTGTAATTATAGGATTAGTTTCTTTTTTTAATTGTTCATCGAAAAACACAAAAACAGAGCAAGCGGATCTGAAACCCATAGAAATTACTCTCAGCGGCAGGGTCGAAGTCTTCTCCCGCGGGAATGACAGTGCGGAAGTCTATCTTGTTGAAAGATGGGCTACCAAGTCACGGGTAACATACCGGGTGAAGAATCATGAAAAGGTTATTGACAAGGAAGGAAAGATCCTGGTCGTGAAAGCAAAGCTGTATGAAAAAAAGGATCCATACAGCGGGGTAATTGAGGTTTTAAAAATTCTTGAGCAGATAGAGTGATCTGATCTTTAAACAGGGAGGTGATGTTATGGATGTCAAAGGAGTGAACAATCTTGACAGTAACTACCCGGCCAAAACTCCTCAGGTAGATTCTTCGAAGAGTACAGAACAAAAGGCAAAGGGATTAGAGGCAGAACCAAAAACTTCCAAAGTAAAACAACCGGATTATGAAGTATCCAATTCCCGTGTAAAGCAGTTAATGCTGGAGATGAAAAATGTCGAACGGGAAGTCTCCAGGGATCAGTATTATCTGGAACAGCTTTCACAGGCACATAAGCAGCTTGTCAGTCAGAAGACGATCCCGCAGATCTATATCGAGATGATCAAGATAAGGAACCAGGCCCGGTTTGAGAAGGAACCCATTATGAGCGCTATTATACCTGAAAAGGAGAGTTTCTACAGGAACTATGATGATATTAAAACCCTTCAATCTAAAGTATCATCTGAGATGAACAGGGTCCAGACAGGTATTCAGCAGGCCAAACAGCAGGTCAACAAATTTGCGATCTCTCTTGAAAATATCAAGGCTTCGGTAAGTGAGGGCCATATTCGGGAATTACAGCATTTGTTCAATAAAGAGATGCTGTACAAGAATTTCAATAAAGATGTAGTTGTTTCCCTGATGTCATAGTATTGCAGATCTTTATGAGTTTTAAAAAAAGCACTTCGATCTTCTTAGTCAGTACGGCTACCATGATCTCCAGAATACTGGGCCTGATAAGGGAACAATTATTTGCTTTTCTGCTCGGTGCCTCTCATTTTTCAGATGCTTTTCTGGTGGCATTCCGGATCCCGAACCTGTTGCGGGACCTCTTTGCCGAAGGAGCTCTTTCCACGGCTTTTATCCCGACATTTACAGATTACCTGATCAAAAAGGATAAGAAAGAGGCTTTCAAACTTGCCAATCATGTGATCAACTTTTTATTACTTGTGATCGGTACCCTGATCGTACTCGGTTATTTCTTTACACCGGATCTGGTCAGGCTGATCGCTCCCGGGTTTCAGGATAACCCTGAGAAATTTCAATTAACCATTCTGATGACCAAGATAATGATCCCTTTTTTACTCTTTGTCTCATTTGCGGCAGTCTTTATGGGGATCTTAAATACCCACAATAAATTCTTTATTTCAGCATTGGCTCCTGCTCTGTTCAATGTCGCTATCATTATTACCGGTGTTCTGATCCTGATCCTGCATCCCGAGGACGTAAATAAGGCTGTTCTCTGGTCTGTGGGAGCATTGCTTGGGGGGATCGTCCAGATGCTGGTCCAGGTCCCGGCTGCTTACAGGCTGGGTTATCGATACCGGTTCTCTCTGGACTGGAGATTCCAAAGTCCGGGATTGAAACGGATCATTAAACTGATGCTTCCGGCCATTATCGGACTTGCTGCTGTACAGATAAATATTATTGTTAATACCGTATTGGCGTCGTATCTGCAGACCGGTTCGGTCTCTCATTGGAATTATGCTTTTCGATTAATACAGTTCCCCATCGGTATTTTCGGAGTCTCTATTGCAACGGTCAATACTGCTGTCATTTCAAAGGATATTGCCAGAAAGGATTTCAGCATGCTGAAGGAGAATATCTCTTTTTCAATAAAGATGAACTCTTTTTTAACCCTCCCGTCAACTCTCTTTCTGATGACAATGGGTATCCCGGTTATCCGGCTGATCTTTCAGCATGGCCAGTTTGACGGATCAGCTACTCATTTTACTTTCCAGGCCCTTTTTCTCCTGGCCCCCTGCCTCTTCTTTTATTCCGGTGTGAAACTCTTTGTCCCGGTTTTTTATGCCATGAAGAAGTCTTATATTCCAGTGATCTCATCAGCCATGGCTGTGGGGGTTAACCTTTTGATCAGCATAAGTACTTATAAAAGAATAGGAATACAGGGGCTTGCTTTTGGCATGACCACGGCTTCACTTGTTAATTTTCTCTTTCTGCTATTCATGTTCATACGGTATTACGGCTTGATCACTGGTAAAGATCTTTCTTCAACTATTATAAAACATGTGATCGCTTCTATTGTTATGGGCTGTGCCGGTCTTCTTTCGTATAAGGTTTTTCTTTCAGGGCCGTATTTACTTTCTATAGTATTTCCCATTATCATCAGCGGCCTGGTCTATATCGGAATGTGTCTCCTTCTTAGGGTGAAAGAGCTTAATGATTTTATCAGGGTCTTCACCGCCCGGTTTAAGAAATAAAACCTCGGGGGTCAGACCTTGAGAATATATGAAATTGCTTGAAAATTGAAAGTTGTGAAGCAACTTTCAATTTTCAAGGTTTGACCCCAATTTAATCTGGATTTCAAGGTCTGACCCCAACATATTACAATTTTCTTGACTTTTGGCATGATTTATCTACATTGTTTAAACCATGATTAACAGTATGACAGGTTTTGGATATAGTGAAACTACTATTGATAAGGTTAAATATACAATCAGTATAAAAAGTGTAAATTCCAAGTATATTGATATTAATATTAATCTTCCCCCCAATATGCACAATATTGAAGAATCCCTGGTAAAAACCATAAAATCAATCTTTGACAGAGGTAAATTTGACGTTTATATCGGGATAGACCGATCAACAACCGCTTCCAGACTGGTATTGAACGAACATCTTTTGGAAGAGTATCTTAAACTCATACGAAGGATCAAGCGTATTGATCCTTCCGTAGAGAGCGGTATTAATGTCGCTGATATTATGAATTATAACGGTGTGGTCATATCAAAACAGGAATCAAAAAAGGTCGACTTTGACAAGCATCTTAAAAAGAGTTTCCTGCATGCCGTAAACCATTTGAAAAAAATGAGGCTTTCGGAAGGGCGATGCCTGCAGGGCAATTTTTTAAATATTCTGAGTAAAATGAGGAATAGCTTAAATAAAGTAAAAAAGAGGCTTCCCGGGATTTTGAAAACTTATCATGAAAAGATCAAATCAAGAATTGACAGCCTGGTAGACAAAAAGAAATATGATGAGAACCGGATCCTGATGGAGGTGGCACTTCTTTCCGATAAGATG
>JAHITG010000016.1 GCA_018817865.1 Spirochaetota bacterium | reverse complement strand
TACTATTGTGCCGGAATCAGCAGATAAAACACTGAATATAACGGTACTGGGAGAAGAACTGAAGATAGGGTATTCCAGCTCTATGCCCGCCGTAGTATATAAGGGAGGGACGTCCGTTTCTATCATGACCCTGTTCATGCAGAATGACAATGGCGGCACCAACCACGATGAAGTAACTCTTCTGAAACTGAAAACGGAAAACAGCAATAACGCCGGAATTAATGCTGATACGGTTCTCTCCAGGATCATAATTACTGACGGGACCAATGTATACAAGAACATGACTGCAATACCTTCCAGCTCGATCATAACGATTGACATGAGCTCATCTCCAATAAAAGTTAATGCAGGGAGCACTAAAGCGGTCTTTGTGACCATGGATGTCTCTACAACAGCCTCTACAGATTCTATTCAGCTGAACCTAAATACAGATACGGATGTCACGGCCAGAGATAAGACCTCCCAGATAAGTATCGGAGTAACCACAAATACAGGTTTTCAATTTCCGATGCGGTCTTCCTATGCCGTGATCTATTCCAATTACCAGGCCACAGTCCTGGATGCCGGGCTCATTGACAGTATGCCCCTGTATGCTGAAAGAAGCGAAACAAACATCCTGACAGCCAAGATATTTTTTACCAGCACTAATAACAATGTGAATAGTATTAAAGTAACAGAATTGAATCTGGTCATTGAAGATCTCTCCGGAGCGGGGATCATACCAAACAGTGTCCTCTCTAAGGTGCAGATCAAAAATGCAAACACAGGATCCGTCTACCTTGAAGATACGACCATGGAATCTTCCGGAACTAATATTTTTCTTGACCTCTCCACCGACCCGATCCTGATACCCAATCAGACTTCCGTTACAATAAATGTAATTGCAGGCATCTCCTCTTCAGCTTATTCCAGTAATTTTCAGCTGAATTTAAAAGCCGCCGGCAGTATTAAGGCAAAAGACCAGATCCTGAATACAGTTGTCTCTGTCTACCCAGCAACAGGATATGCCTTTCCCATGAGAACAGGCAATGCTGTCATTGCAGCTTATTTTCTGATCGTACATGACGGTCAGTCGGATGTGGACACATGGGAGCAGATTATCTTTCGGATCTGTAATACGAACGGTACGATCATCACAAATTACACCGGGACCATCACTCTGGATACGGACGGTACAGCCACGACCATAGACTGGACCAATAATTATTTTTACGGAGGCAGCTTCACAGAAGGCGGAGCCCTGGCCGATACTGCTACCTATCAGTTTGCCGTTGCTGACAGGGGTGTTATCACCTTATCGATCCGGGACAGCACCAGTGAAAATATCAACATAACCTGTTATGACCGGTGGATAGTTGATCTGGATAATGAAGGTCTTCTTCTCTTTATGGGATTACCTAATATAAGTATTTCAAAAAGTGTGGCGCCATTGAATGCCAGGCCGTTTGAAACATTAACGTACGCCATATTCTATTCAAATATTACATCATACACAGCCCGCTCTTTTTCAATAGTCGAAAACATGCCTACCAATGTAGTTTTAATAACCAATTCTGCGGAGATCTCAAATAATCCGCATATCGGGTCAGCTGCGATCTTCTATTCCACTAATACATCCGGCACCAACTGGTTCCCGAATACATTTGATACACCTGCTACTATATTCAATATTAAAAGGATAAAATGGGTCCTCACCTCACCGGTAGGGGACCAGGATAAGGGTATTTTAAAATTCAAATCGATCATTAAGTAATATTTCAATTCTGTTTCCACACGCACCCCACACATTAAGTAAAACCGCTTGACATTATGTTTGAAATAATATAGATTTTAGCATATCCAAAAAAAAAAGAGGTAATAATCATGAAAAAAACTATTTTATTATCAATTCTCTTCTCTTTCTTTCTTGCATTAAATATTTATGCAGGATCAGAACCATCTCCGATAGCCAAGGTCAAGCTGGTAAAAGGAAAAGTCTACTATTCAATGAAAAACAGCAATAAATTCTACAGGATTAAAACAGGGGAAAAACTGTATGATAACACGATCATAAAAACATCTAAAAAGGCTAATGCTACCCTGCTGCTGAAAGGCGGATCACTCATTGAAATAAAAGAAAACTCACGAATAACACTTAATAAAGAATTACTGCAAAAATCCTCGGTCAGTCTAAGCCAGGGAAGAGCAGCTTTTAAAATACAAAAAGTGCTAAAACAAAAGGAATCTTTCAAGGTCTATACTCCTACAGCCGTTGCAGGGGTCAGAGGCACTGATTATGAAGTAGGGATCGCCGATGACGGCTCATTACTTGTAAATGTAGAAGATGGAGAGGTCACGGTTAATAATGACAAAGAGGAGATCGCCGTAAAAAAAAATCAAAGTGCTGAAGCTTCTGTGGACGATTCAAAGTTAATAAAGGAAGATTCAGTATCTGATATGGACAACTGGAACAAAGAAAAAGATAAAGAATTAAAGGAAAAACCTGTTCAAAAAATGGATGCGGTTTCTGATAATTTAAAAGAAACGCTCGAACAGCAGAAAAAAGCCCTGGACAATCTATCTGACATCAAGGTTTCTGATGAAGAGGATGCCGATAAAAATATTGATTCAGCCCTGTTCAATCAGTGTAAATCAGAGGGATTATTCATCGCCGCAAAAAATATTAATAAAAAAAATAAAAAAAATAAAACCATTCAGGATTCTTTTGAAAAGATCAAAGCAGTACACGATAAACTGGCCAAACTGAATAAACTCATTGATGAAAAATTCAACAAACTGGATAAGATGTTTGAAGATAAATCGAAAGAATTGGATGGCAAACTGAACGATATAGATAATAAACTGGATGAAAAATATAAAGATAAAAAATGGGATATGGAATAATTTAAAAGGGGTTAGGCCTTGAGGGTCTGTTGCTTTAATGGATGCTATTATTAAATAGTGGTAGTCGCAAGCTTTAGCTTGCGTTTAATTGCATGATTGAAATATTACGCAGGCATAAACCTGCGACTACCCTCGTTTAGTCCATTTGGGCAACAAGCCCTTGAACCCTGACCCCAAACAATCACTATGAAGATCGATTTAGAGATAATCAAAACAATAGAAAAAAGCTCAAAGATCCACAGTGGAATATGTAAAATATGTATCTATAATAAACTTGACCGGGATAATGCTATTGAGCTGGGAACGATACTCCAGACACTCATCCAGGGAGGGATCACAAAGATCGTATTTGATCTGGGAGAATTAAAATACGTGGACAGCACCGGCATCGGCCGGATCATTACCATAACAAAATATTTAAGAAAAATAAAAGGTGATGTTACTATCACACGATGCTCTCCGCATCTTATGGAAGTATTCAGGCTTGTGAGGCTTGAAAATTTTATTAAGATCTTTGATTCATATGAGCAGGGATTGAATTATATCAAGTTCATTTAGATGTTATAAAACTGTTCCCGCAGTCTTTTTTTCTCTTCACCATTTCCAGTACCTTCAAAGATAATGTTCTGCTGGCAAAAGGCCCGATACGCACCCTGTAATAAAGAAAACCGGATACATCTGATTTTATAATATAGGCAGGAAATTGCTCTGACCTCAAATCATTCTGCAATACTTTTGCATTGGAATATCTTTTATAAGAAGCCACCTGCACAGTATAAGGTTTTTTTGAACTTACGTTTTTATCACCCATCGCCATAACCGGTTCATGAATCGTTTCCTTTCTTATTACCGGTTCGGATCTTCTCTCAAAATCTCTATCCATAACACCTGTTCCCCCCTTTGGATCATATTCATAATCAGGATCACTCTCTTTTCTGTCTATGATCTTCTTTGGAGAACTCATCTCATAAAACTGATAGTCTTCATCATCTATTTTATCCTTATCGTCCATCTTGTTCAATATTTCATCCATCATATCCTTATTACGTTGTGATACATTATTTACTTTTATTTTTATTTTATCCTGCCCCACAAAAAAACCGGAAATAAAACTTAATGCTACGAGTAATAAAAGAATAGCAGTCAGCCAGAAAATACGCCCGGCATCCAGATTTAAAACATACATCTGATATGGTTTTCTTAAATTTCTCATACTTTTTTTCTCCAATATATATTTTCGGCAACTGCTCTGTATTCTTAAAAATTATTTATCTTTACCAATTTAATATCCAATATCACAGTGATCAATTTTCAGTTCTTTTTCTTTTTATCCTTCAAGAGTTTCGTAAGATCATCAATAGGATGGGTTTGTGATTTCAAAGCTTCTATATTCTCTTTCTGTATTGATTCATACACTTCCTTTCTGAATATTTTCACTGACTTAGGTGCTTTAATGCCCAACTTCACCTGTTCACCCTGAACATCCAGGACCATGACTTCAATATCATCATTAAGAATGATACTCTGATTTATCTTTCTCGCTAATACCAGCATCTACTTTTCCCCTTTCTCCTCTTTTTTCTCTTCTTTACTATCTTCACTTGTTTTCAGAGTACTCGACATTTCTTCAAGGATCGGACATTTTACTTCATATTCCTCTTTCAATGATATAGCCTGCTTACCCAGTTTTTTATTTATATTTATGATGATCGGCCCCTGAAGATTGGCAGTCATCTTAGACGGGTCGGATGGGATCGTTACGATCACAAAATCCAGGAGTTCTTTCTCTTTATCCTTTATTTCGATCTCATTAAACTCTTCCGGAGATATTTTCAATTCATAATCCCCTTTGAATTGAAGGGGATGTATCATGATAAACGCCAATCCCTCCTCTTCAGCGGATTGCAGCCAGATGAAAGGACTTTCCGGATTTTCAAGGATATAAAATTTTTTATAGTTTTCAAAACCAAATATCCCGTTCGGAAAGGTAAGCTCCTGGGATTCATCGACCTCGATCTTTCCAAACGGTTTTGTTTTCAATTTTCTCAATTTAAAAACCTCCAAATGTATATCTCATATCTGACCATCATCTTAAAAAATCCAGCAAAGTCGGCCGGATGATCTTGGCTGTTGCACCTAAAGCACTGCGATGAACACTTTCCAGCATCTGAAGGTCCATTACGACCTTGGCAAAATCAATATTCTCTGTCTTGGAAAGAATATCCGTCATATCAAGCTCATCCGTGTCGAGCCGCTTCAATACCGTATCAAATCTGTGGGACCGCGCCCCTATCTCTCCTAATGATTTCAGCATGTTATTCAGGCCATACTGGAGAAAATTCAAGTCTTCACTCCCGATCGCTTTTGTGTCATTCTTCCACAGGTCATTTCTAAGCTTGATCATAACATCAAAAATACTCATTCCTACCCGTTTAGCATTCTGAGATGTTTCATTCGGACGCTGATTAACATCCTTGATTCCCATCTGCTGAAGGAAGTCTCCTCCTTCTATATCCTCTATCCATAACTGATGCTCGGTAATATTCTTAATAGCCAGTTTGTTATTGATCAGGTCTGCCTGAACCGGGATCTTGGCATTATTGATCTTTTCCATGATCGCCGTGATGTTATCTCCCTGTGTGATCTGGATCTCTTTTCCGTCTATCCTGATCTTGTAGTTCTTATCCGCTATATAATTATTTACATCATTTGCCCCCATTACCGCTTCCCGTAATGCCCAAAACACATCATTTCCCGGTAAATTCACATGAGCATGCTCATCCTGTTCGATCTCCCGGTTCATCTTACCTATATCTCCATTATATTTTACCTGCATGATTACTTCCCGGTCCGCAAAGTCCGGCCTGGATGTCTGAACTTCAAAGGCCTGTTTATCCACCTGATAACCTGCAAAGACCGATTCACCTTTGAATTTTGTATTGGAGATCTCTACCATCTCTTTTAATAATTCATCGATCTCCACTGCTATATGACCTCTATCCTCTTTATCATAAATCCCATTCGCTGCCTGAACAGTCAACTCTTCTAATCGATGCATAATATCAACGGCACTTCGAACGGCTCCTTCCGTCATGTTCATCCTGGACTTACCTTCATCAATATTCTTCATGAACTGGCGGATCTCGTTGATCCTTGTCCTGTACAGCATGGCATGGGTCGCTGCAACAGGGTTTTCATGAGGAAGACGGACTTTTTTCCCGGTAGATAAATTATTCTGTAATTCGCCCATCTTTTCCTGATGCTTGTTTATATTATAAACAGCATCCTTCTTTAACATATCATGCGTTACACGTAACATAAATTACCTCCATGTAATTGTTGTAATTATTCATTATACTCCCATCCTGTTTATGATGGTATCAAGCATATGATCCATTGTGGAAACGACCCTGGCGGAAGCATTATACCCGTGCTGGAACATAACCATATTGGCTATCTCCTCATCCAGGTTGACCCCGCTTACGGATTTTCTTAAATTCACAAGATTTAAATTAAGCTGTTCGGTTGTATCATGCTCCAGCTTTGCCTGCTCTGACAAGGCCCCTGTTTCCGAGATCAGTGCCGTATAGTAATCATCAAAAGTGGACTGTTCGCCGATCATTGCTTTCTTATATCTCAATCCGGCAATATCCAATGCAATACTTCCATCACCCACACCGGTCATGACATCTGCATCACCCGCTCCGGTCGTATCCGTTCCTGAAGCAGCCGCAATCTTCATCACATCATTTTTAATGTTTGCATCCAGGGCTACCCATGAGGAAATATCATAAAGAGGGGTTACCGTATAATTCTTATCACCAACCTGAAGTGCTGTTGCCGCACCTGTTCTCTGCCAGTCATAGGCCCCGGCAGGACCGGAGGCATTCAGGATTCCGGAATAATTTACCAGAAAATCCCCGCTGTCTTCCAGATGGCGGATCAGAAAATGCTTGTAATCGTCATTTTGAGTTAATGGTGCTTTTACAGCCAGCCTGTTCCTGTGGTCAAGGTACGCAACAACTTCCGCATCAGAGCGGTTAATCTTATTGATCACATCCTGTACAGTGTCTGTGGGTACATAATTCACAGTAATATTCGGTCCGCCTGTCCGGTTGGAAGCAAAAGAGAGTGTTCCACTGATGCCGATCTTATCCTGTAATTTCAGAGTTTTATTCCCGGCGATCTTAAAAAGAGCCGTACTTTCAAGCTGTCCGTCATTGTTGCTGTCATAATCACCATTGGCCTGATCTGTTGCCGGAATATAATGAAAGAAATTCCTGTCTGTTCTCGAATCAAGGGCAAAACCGTCTCTATGGACCTCATTGACAAGGTCAGCGAGATTTGCCGTAAAATTGTTCAACTGATCGATCTGTTTAACCAGGATATTATCCCTCATGTCAAATAAACCTTCCAGCTCACCGCCTTTTACATCTATTTTATTATTTGTCTCTCCCCAGTACAGATCCACATACCCGTTCTTCTTCGGATTGGGGAGCATCTTCACTTCTTCAAAATGTCCTCCCTGAACCAGATGCTCTCCCTTCCAGAAAATAATGAATTCATCCTTTTCATTCCTGACAACATTGATCTTGAACATCTTGGAAAGTTCTTCAACCAGCGAGTCCCTGGTATCATAGAGATCATTGGGAACATCCCCCAGGTTCTCTGCCTTGGCTATCTCAACATTCAGGTCCCTGATCTTCTTGGATATATTATTTAATTCCTGAACCCTTGTCCGTATCGTAAAATCAACATTGTTCTGAATATCCTTCAGCTGGTCAAATGTCCTGTTCACTCCCTGCATGAGGGTTTCGCTCCGTTCACGCACCACTTTCCGGACCGCCAGTTCCTGAGGATTATTTGCCAGCTCTTCCCATGAACCCCAGAATTGATCCAGCAGGTTCCGGAGGCTCACATCAGATGGTTCATTATGAACGAGTTCCACCTGGTAGAGGAACTCATTCTTTGTTTTCCAGAATCCCAGAGAATCATTCAAATCCAGTATTCTGTCATCTATAAATGCATTTCTAATACGCTCTATTCTTGCTGTTTTAACACCCTGACCGATATGGCCGGCTCTTTCAGGCCTGCTTAATGACGGATCATAAAGCGGATGCTGTGTATTCAGAACAACCTTTTGACGGGAATACCCTTCTGTTTCCGCATTGGTCACATTATGTCCGGTCGTCTGCAGGGCTGTCTGATGTGCAATGACACCTTTTTTCCCTAACTCAATACCCATAAAAGTTGAAGCCATTATATTCCTCCTTGAATTTAAGCCTGCTTATTGATAAGCCAGGAATTGTCCTTTTCTTTGGGCATAGACCCGTCTTTTTTATAAGTTAATGTATCCATCTCCTGGATCGAATTGACCGCATAGCTGAAAAATTTTACGGAATCCATTAACAGTTTATTGTTGATAAGATTGATCTTTTTCAGATCTTTAATATTCCTGATAAGCTCATTTTTCTTTACAGTAAGCACATTTTTAACACTGTCATCTTCAGATGGAAGTACTTTGATCAATGATGAGAGGACTTTTTCAGATTTAAGATCATACTCTTTATAGAGCCTGTTAACGATACTTTCCCTCTCTTCCTCCAGCTTGTTTATTTCCTCCAGGATATCCTCCTCTTCTGATGAAAGCTGTTTTAATTTATCCACTTCCTGGTTGATGATCACTTTATTCTTTAATTTTTCATATTCTAATAACTGTTTAAAGTCATTTATCTCCTCATCCATTATACGCGCAAGTTTCTCTAATACTTTTTTGCTCATTATACACCTCCGTGTGTAAATATTCTTTTATTTATAACTACAGTATTAGCATCGTCACATAAAAAAAAGGGTAAAGTGAAATTATCTGTTTTTTATACCTGAGTTAGGATAGTTATTGAAGATTTTGCAGTGGTGATTTATATTATCTTTAAACCTTATTTCCTGGTTTTTAAATACTCATGAATAGACCTGGCAGCCTGAAGGCCATGAAAGATGGCTCTGACCACCAGAGAAGCGCCGATACTGCTGTCTCCCGCAGCATAAACCCCGGGAACAGAAGTAGCATATTTTTCATTTATTTTAATATTATCCTTCTCATCCAGCTCAACCTTAAGGTCACTCAATAATTTATTGTGATCCACATGCACAAACCCCATAGCCAGAAGAACAAGGTCTACTTTTAAGGAAAACTCACTCCCGGGGATCTCCACCATTTTAGGAATACCTGTTTTTTTATCTTTTTGCCATTCAACCCTGATACAATGGACCTGTTCGACGCTGATCCCCCTTCCGGAAAAGCTTTTAGTCAATATGCTCCAGTCCCTTTCCGCACCTTCCTGATGGGAGGAAGATGTCCTCAGGATGACAGGCCAGGCAGGCCAGGCAGGATTGCTCTGATGCTTCCAGTCCAATGGCTTCGGCATGATCTCGAACTGATAGACTTTTTTTGCACCCTGGCGATGAGCTGTCCCTACACAATCCGAACCGGTATCCCCTCCGCCTATGACCAGGACCGTCTTGTTCCCGGCTGAGATGATCCGCTCTTTTTCTGTTTCCCCGGAAACATATTTATTCGATTGGATTAAATATTCCATGGCAAAATGGATCCCTTCAAAACCGCGACCCGGGACACGAAGATCTCTAGGCCGCTCTGCTCCCATTGTTAAAAGAATTACATCAAATGATTTCTGAAGGTACCGGGCTGACAGATCCTCCCCAATATTCACATCTGTCTCAAATTTTATACCTTCTTCCTTCATAAGGTTTACCCGCCGGTCTATGATGTACTTCTCCAGTTTAAAATCAGGTATACCGTATCGGAGCAGTCCGCCTACCTGTTCAGATTTATCAAAAAGAGTGACCTCATGCCCCAGCCTTCTTAAGCTGGAAGCGGCAGTCAGTCCGGCCGGTCCGCTTCCGATAACAGCGATCTTTCGTCCTGTTTCATTCTCCGGAGGATGGGGCTTGACCCATCCATTCTGAAATCCCTTTTCTATGATCGCCAGCTCTATCTGCTTGATACTTACGGGACTGTCATTGATTGAAAGCGTACAGGAGGATTCACAGGGTGCCGGGCAGATCCGGCCTGTGATCTCCGGTAAAAAATTGGTCATTTCCAGTCTTTCCAGGGCCTCTTTCCATTTACCCTTAAACACAAGATCATTCCATTCCGGGATCAGATTATAGACGGGACAGCCGTTACTGTGACAGAACGGAACACCGCAATCCATGCATCTGGATGCCTGAACCTGGATATTCTCGTCTGATAAATACTCCACAAACTCTTTATAATTTTTGATCCGCTCGGTTACAGGTTTATAGGATGCATTTTTACGGCTGTATTCTAAAAATCCCCTGACATGACCCATTATCCGTATACCTCCTCAGTCATGGCCACTACTTCTGTTTCTCTCGAAGCTTCCTTTCTGATCCTCTCCAATGCTTTTCTGTAATCACCCGGCATAACCTTCACGAACCGCGGAAGCATACCTTCCCAGTCATGGAGGATCCTGGCTGCATATTGGCTCCCTGTAAGGTCTACATGTTTTTTTATGATCTTATATAGAAATTTGATCTCTTTATCATCTTCTAATGGTTCCAGATCCACCATATCAAGGTTGCATCTTGTATCAAAGAGCTGATTTTCATCCAGTACATAAGCAATGCCTCCGCTCATCCCTGCTGCAAAATTAACACCTGTACGCCCGAGTACGACTACTCTTCCGCCTGTCATATATTCACAACCGTGATCTCCCACACCTTCTACAACCGCCACAGCTCCGCTGTTTCGTACGGCAAACCGTTCTCCGGCCATTCCATGAATAAAGACCTCTCCACCGGTAGCTCCAAACAGATTGACATTGCCGGTCACGATATTATCCTGAGGCCTGAAAAGAGCCTTCTTTGAAGGATAAAGTATGATCCGGCCACCGGAAAGGCCTTTTCCAAGATAGTCATTGGCATCTCCTTCCAGCTCAAAAGTTATCCCGCGGGCCAGAAAAGCCCCAAAGCTCTGACCGGCTACTCCGGTGAATTTACAATGGATCGTCTCATTAGGAAGTCCTTTAGAACCGTACTTTTTTGATACTTCGGAGCTTAAAGTCGCACCGACCGTCCTGTTCCGATTTCTGATAGACATATTGATACGTACAGGTTTTTTCTTTTCCAGAGATTCTTTGGCCTTTTTAATAAGCTGATCATCCAGAAAATATGAAAAATCATGTTCCTGCTTTTTTATACAGCGCAATGAACCGCCCTTTGGCAGTTCCGGTTTTAGCAGTACTTTTGAAAAATCCAATCCATTCGTCTTCCAGTGTTTTATGGCCTCATTCACCTGCAACCTGTCCACCTGCCCTACCATCTCATCCATTGTCCTGAATCCCAGTTGGGCCATCAGCTCTCTCACCTCAGCGGCAACAAAACGCATGTAATTTATCAGATACTCCGGTTTTCCTGCAAAACGTTTCCTCAGTTTCTCATCCTGGGTGGCAACGCCCACCGGGCAGGTGTTCAGATGACATTTTCGCATCATAACACAACCCATCGTCACTAATGATATCGTGCCGAAACCAAACTCCTCCGCACCCAGTAAAGCACCTATTACAACATCCCTTCCTGTCCGCAGCTGACCGTCAACCTGGACACGGATACGGTCACGCAGTTTATTTCTAACAAGGGTCTGCTGAGTTTCAGCCAGACCTATCTCCCATGGGATTCCTGCATACTTTATGGACGAGATCGGTGATGCACCTGTACCGCCGTCCCCCCCGG
>JAHITG010000147.1 GCA_018817865.1 Spirochaetota bacterium | reverse complement strand
GAATAAATATCATGATGCGGCGGAGGAGAGATCAGCATGACCCCCGGTGTCGAATACCGGACTTTTGCAATAACTTCGTTCACCTTATGGCCGGGAAGCTGCCCTCCTTCACCGGGCTTGGCACCCTGGGCCATCTTTATCTGAAGCTCCCTGGAATTGATCAGGTAACTGCTGTTCACACCGAATCGCCCTGAAGCGACCTGTTTCACGGCACTCATCATTGAGTCACCGCCCGGAAGAGGTTTATACCTTTCTTCATCCTCTCCGCCTTCTCCGGAGTTGCTGGCAGCACCCAGACGATTCATGGCAATGGCAATTGTTTCGTGAGCTTCTTTACTGATACTCCCGAATGACATAGCAGAGCTTACAAATCTTTTTATGATAGACTCCACACTCTCCACTTCCTCAAGAGGAACCTCTTTAGCACTCTTGAATTTAAAAAGACCCCGTAAAGTACAGAGGTTTTTACTTTGCTCATTAATTAATGCTGCAAACTGCTTATACAAACCGTAATCATTCTCCTTTATGGCTTTCTGAATGAAAACAATAGCATCAGATGTTAAGAGGTGTTTTTCAGAGAACCGCCTGTAATGATAATGTCCGCCGCTGTCCAGAATGTCATTACCCGAGGCTTCATCATTAAAGGCATTTTTATGACGCAGAAGTGTCTCTTTGGCTATTATTCCCAGGCCCACTCCTTCGATCCGTGAAGGAGTATTGGGAAAATACTTGTTTATCAGGTCACTGGAAAGACCGATCGCTTCGAATATCTGGGCTCCCCTGTAGCTTCTGATGGTGGATACACCCATTTTAGACATTATCTTTAATAATCCTTTCTTTATAGCTGTAATATAATTCTCTATGGCTGATTCCAGGGTCAGATCATCAGACAGATCATTCTTCTCTTTAAGCTGCGCCAGAGTCTCAAAGGAGAGATACGGATTTACTGCACTGGCACCAAAACCGATCAAAGTGGCAAAGTCCATAACATTCTTTGCTTCGCCCGTTTCTACGATCAACCCTGTCAAATGCCTCTTACTCCTGCGGACAAGATGATGATGGACCGCGGCAGAAGCCAGTAATGAAGGTATGGGAGCTCTGTCCCGGTCTATCCCTTTATCACTGATGATCACAATGGAACAGCCTTCATCAACCTTCTCTTCCGCTGATACACACAGTCTTTCCAGGGCCTGTTCCAGTCCCTTTTCCTTTTTATTAACATCAAATACCATAGGGATCACAACTGTCTTGAGTCCCTCGATATCCGCATTCTTCAATTTGATCATGTCTTCATTTGTTAATACGGGATGAGGAAGCTTCAGCTGATGACAATGCCGGGGGGTTTCATCCAGTAAATTCCGCTCTCTTCCAATAAAGCTCATTAAAGACATGACAAGATTTTCCCTGTAAGGATCGATGGGGGGATTGGTCACCTGGGCAAATAACTGTTTAAAATACCTGGTTAATCCCTGCGGCCTGTCTGACAGGACAGCAGGTGCTTCATCATCTCCCATCGAGCTGACCGGTTCCTGGGCATTTTCAGCCATGGGAGTAATGATCATGTTCAGTTCCTCAAGGGTAAATCCGAAAATCTTCTGCCTTGTCAGCAGAGAACCTGTCTTTACTTCTACAGGCCCGGGAGCCTGGAATAATCCTTTTAATTCTATCCTGTTCTTCTCAAGCCATCTCCTGTATGGTTTCTGTCTGGAAACAGCAGCCTTTATCTCATTATCCTTCCTGACTCTCTTTAAAAGAGTATCTACAAGTATCATCTTTCCGGGGGCCAGCCGTCCTTTCTCCAGAACATCTTCAGGAGGAATATCCAGCACGCCCACTTCAGAAGCCATTACCACCTTTCCCTTTCGGGTGATCACATATCGGGCCGGTCGAAGTCCGTTCCTGTCAAGGATCGCTCCTACTTTCGTACCGTTCGTAAAGGCAACAGCTGCGGGTCCGTCCCACGGTTCCATGATAGCGGCATGATATTCATAAAAAGCGCGTTTATCCGCACTTATATGATATTTTGTTCCAAAAGCTTCAGGGATCATCATCATCATGGAATGTTCAAGAGTCCTCCCGGCTGAGACCAGAAGCTCGAAACCATTATCCAGCATGGCTGAATCACTGCCGCCCGGAACAATAACCGGAAATAACTTCTTTATATCCTTACCGAACAGATCGGAAGAGAAGGTAGATTCCCTTGCATTCATTTTATTGGCATTTCCGCGTAAAGTATTGATCTCACCATTGTGAGCCAGATAACGGAAAGGCTGAGCCAGTGGCCATGAAGGGAAAGTATTGGTACTGTACCTCTGATGGATCAGAGCAATGGCACTCTTGAAATCTTTATCAGCCAGATCAGGAAAAAAGGATTCAAACTGCGGAGCAACGAACATCCCCTTATACACAATGGTCCGTGAAGAAAAAGAGGGTATATAAAAATCATCAATAGAATATTTCTTTTTAGAAGCTGCCTTTTCTACTGCTTTACGGATCAGATAAAGTTTTCGTTCAAGCTTTGCTCCGACTAATGGCGGACAAATAATAAAAACCTGCTCCATAAAAGGCATGACCTCTCTGGCCATCTCCCCAAGACAATCCGGTTCCACCGGTACTACCCGAAAACCAAGAAGTTTTGCGCCTTCTTCTTTTATAACTTCTTTAATTATATTTTTTGCTTCATTTCGCTTCTCTTTCTGCTGAGGAAGGAAGAGGAATCCCACACCGTAATTTCCTTTCTCAGGTAATGTAAATCCTGCTTCCTTTAAAACCTTCAGGAAAAAATCATGCGGGATCTGAACGATCATCCCTGCTCCGTCGCCGGTCTTCAGGTCTCCGCCCAGTGCACCTCTGTGAGCCAGATTCTTTAAAATAGTAACGCCATCCTGAACGATCTTGTGGTCAGGTTTCCCGTTCACATTCACAACAAAACCTACACCACAGCTGTCATGTTCATACAGAGGACTGTAGAGTCCATCTTTCATATCCTTTGTTTACTCCTTTTTATAAAAGATTAAAAAGGCTATAAAGGTCTTGATGCAATCTCAATGCTATTGCCTGACAACCCTTACAGCCTTTTTAATTCTATTTTTGATCTAAATACAAAAACTAATAAATAAAAAGCATCTCCTGATACTTCGGTAAAACCCATAATGAGTCATCAGTCTGTAGTTCAATGCTGTCTGCCACTTCCCGTAAAGCAAAAGTGGCAGGTAAAACATCCTTACAATAAGCATCTGCCTTTTTAACTTCATCTTTAATATCCACAGCTTTTTTCAGCTTGACTGCGAGTGTACTTATTTTTTTATCAAGGTCTACAACCAATCCTGAGTAACTATTCATTGATTTCACCTGATGTGCAACTACTTTAGGATCTGCACCCTTAACCTTACTTAATGATCCTACTGCATCAGATAGAATACTCTGATATTTTATGGCAACAGGAAGTATCATGGTCCTGGCCATTGAAAGGGCTGTTTCAGCTTCAATGTTAATTGTTTTAGAATATTTTTCAAGTAAAATCTGATATCTTGCTTCAATCTCTCTTTCATTTAAAATTTTTGTCTTGGTAAAAACCTCAATATTCTTAGGGGCCAAATAATCTTTTAATGATTCCGGTGTGGTCTTTTTATTCGGAAGTCCTCTCTTTTCAGCTTCTTTTTCCCATGCCGGATCATAATTGTTCCCTTCAAACCGGATCGGTTTAGTCTCTTTGATAACAGGAATGATCACTTCAAGTACAGCCTTATTCAGGTCCATCCCTTTCTTTAAGTTGCTGCTGATCTTATTAGCAAAATCATCCAGCTCAGAACAGACAATGGTATTTATGATAAAGTTAGCCGGGGAAACAGAATCAGCACTTCCAACGGCACGAAATTCAAACTTATTACCTGTAAAAGCAAACGGTGAAGTCCTGTTCCTGTCCGTATTATCCTTGCTGATCAAAGGTAAATTACTGATACCCAGATCAATGAGATCTTTATCCGAATAGTCTGTCTTCTTGTTACCCTCAAGATTATCCAGTATTTTTGAAAGCTGTTCTCCCAGAAAGACTGAAATGATCGCAGGGGGAGCCTCATTAGCACCAAGCCGATGATCATTCCCTGCTGAGGCTATGGCTGCCCTTAATAGATCAGAATATTTGTAAACAGCTTTGATCGTTGCCATTAAAAAAGTCAGGAACTGTAAATTGTCATGAGGGGTCCTGCCCGGCTCCAGCAGATTACTGCCTTCGCTATCGGATAAAGACCAGTTATTATGCTTTCCGGATCCGTTAATTCCGGCAAAAGGTTTTTCATGGAGCAGGAGGGCCAGGTTATGCCTGTTGGCCACCTTCCTTAATGTTTCCATGATAAGCTGGTTATGATCAGTTGCTACGTTACTGCCCTCAAAGATCGCGGCGATCTCAAACTGAGCCGGCGCAACCTCATTATGCCTCGTTTTAATGGGGATGCCGAGTTTAAAGAGTCTCGCTTCAACATCCTGCATAAAGATAAGGACCCTCTCCCGAATACTCCCGAAATAGTGGTCTTCCATCTCCTGTCCCTTTGGCGGTTTTGCTCCAAAGAGAGTCCGGCCGGTAAGCATAAGATCAGGCCTCTGATTAAAATACAGTTTATCGATCAGGAAGTATTCCTGCTCCGGACCCACGGTGGAATTAACTTCTGTAACATTTTTATTACCAAAAAGATGCAGCATCCTTAAAGCGACATCATTTAATTTCTCCATGGATCTTAATAGGGGCGTCTTTTTATCCAGTGCCTCACCTGTATATGAAAGGAATACAGATGGAATACATAATGTTGCCCCGTTGCTTGTTTCCACCAGAAATGCCGGTGATGTCGGGTCCCATGCAGTGTATCCCCTGGCTTCAAAAGTGGCCCTTAATCCACCACTGGGAAAACTGGACGCATCAGGTTCACCCTGGCTCAAGTTCTTTCCTGAAAACCGGTTAATAGGTAATCCATCTTTGGAAAAACTCAGGAAACTGTCATGCTTCTCGGCTGTCAATCCCGTTAAAGGCTGAAACCAGTGCGTATAATGACTTGCGCCTTTACTGATAGCCCACTCCTTCATACCATGAGCTACTTCCTCTGCAAGAAGCCCATCAATATTTTCACCTTCTTTAATGATCTTCTTCAGCTTTAAATAAGCGTTGTAAGGTAAAAACTTCCTCATTGCTTCATCATTAAAACAGTTCATGCCGTAATAATCAGCCACTGGTTTCTTAATCACATCATTATCGATGGTTGAACTTAACTTCCGATTCTCGGTTATCTCTAAAATTGTCTCTTTTCTGCCTGCCATAGCAAAATCCTCCTTATAGATAATAATTTATCATAAGTAATTTTAAACTGTATTATAATCCAAAAGATTGTCAACAACTTTTTACAGACCAAGGTTATAATACAGTACTTATGTCGTTATTTTGATCAGATTATGAGATCTGACCTTATTGACCTTCTTTATAATTATCCTTTAGTTTAGAAGGGGAAGTTAAAAAATTCAACTCCCCCCTCTATAAAAAGGATAAACCAGATATGAAGAAAGATGTATTCTCCATTAACCGATCGCTTCTTTTCCTCTTTCACCGGTACGGATCCTTATAACTTGCTTAAGTTCCGTAACAAAGATCTTACCATCACCGATCTTACCTGTTCTGGCCCCTTCAATGATCGCATTTATTGTGGGTTCCACAAAATCTTCATTTACAGCGATCTCCAGCCTGGTCTTCTTTAACAGGTTGATCTCGGTTATAACTCCTCTATATGTTTCCGTAAATCCCTTCTGCTGACCGCACCCCACGGCTGTAGAGACGGTCATCTTATGAACATCTGCCTTAAAAAGGGACTGCTTTACATCTTCCAATTTATGAGGTTGTATCAATGCAACGATTAATTTCATTTTACTTAACCCTCCTTTAATTAATGATCTGAAAACCTGAATACGATTCCATACCATGTTCGCCGATATCAAGTCCTCTCAATTCTTCTTCACGGCTGACGCGTAATCCAATGGTAGCATTGATCAGCTTAAAGACGCCTCCCATGGATAGAACCACAAAGATTGCTACCACACTTACGCCAAGGAACTGTATTCCCAGCTGAGTCAATCCGCCGCCCAGAAAGAGCCCGTTATGTGCCAATCCAAGGGCTTTCTGGCCAAAAAGACCGACAGATAAAGTACCCCAGAATCCATTGATACCATGAACAGGAAAAGCTCCTACAGGGTCATCTATCCGCAAACGATCCAGTAGAATTACTCCCATAACGACCAGTACTCCGCCTACTCCTCCGATCAGGATCGCAGCAGAAGGTTCGACAAATGCACAGGGAGCTGTAATCGCGACCAGGCCGGCTAAAGCACCGTTCATGGCCATGGAGAGGTCCGGCTTTCCATATATCATCCAGACAGTCAGCATCGCCATGATACCTCCGGCAGCAGCTGCTAAATTGGTATTGATAGCTACACGTCCTATCAGGCTGCCGTCCCCTACTCCCAGGGTGGATCCGGGATTGAACCCGAACCAACCGAACCAGAGGATAAAAACACCCAGTGATGCAAGCGGTATGGAATGGCCGGCGATCACATTCGGTGAACCGTCAGCCTTGAATTTCCCGGTACGGGGCTTAAGAATGATAGTTCCGATCAAAGCAGCAAATCCTCCCACGGAATGTACAACAGTAGATCCGGCAAAATCAGCAAATCCTAATGAAGAAAGCCATCCTCCTCCCCATATCCAATGGCCTACCAGAGGATAGATTAAAGCTGAAATGACAAGAGAGTAGATCAGATAAGCAGGAAATTTCATCCTCTCAGCCATACCACCGGCCACGATCGTTGCAGCTGCGCCGCAGAATGCAGCCTGAAAGAGCCAGAAAGCAAAAAGAGGTATATCAGCTCCGCTTTTTGCCCCGTTTAAAAACCAGCCTGTAGTTCCAAGTAATCCGAATTTATCAGCACCGAACATGACAGCATAACCAATAATAAAAAAGCCGATCGAAGCCATACAGAAATCAAGAAAATTCTTCGTTAATATATTACAGGTATTCTTGGCCCTGATAAATCCCGCTTCTACCATACCAAACCCGGCCTGCATAAAGAAGACCAGAAAAGCAGCTATCAGTACCCATACGGTATCCAATCCGACTCTGACTTCACTGATACTCTTGATAATATTCCCGTTATCAGCTAAAAGCATACTTGAGCCAAACAGGCTCATAAGAGCAACAAAGATCAGTGTCAAAGAACTTAATTTCAAAATTTTTAACTTATTCATGGTAAATCTCCTTACCTTAAGATCCTCCTGATCTTACATCAGGAATAGAACTGTTTTGTTTACTTACTCTTTCATATATCAAGAACCGTGCCAACTTCATTTTATAATAGCTTTGATATCAATAAATTATAAAACAAATTTTTAATATTTTTTTCACTTTGAACAATAATAGTGCATATACATAAAATAGGCTTATAAATGCACAATTTTTGTTCAAAAGCCAAACAAGATCACAACCCATATTATTCTTCTTGATTTTATTTCTTGCTTTACTATTTTTATCCAATGCCTGATAATAAAAAGCATTTCAAAGACTTCCTCCACTTTGAGACCGGTAAGCTGGATAAGGATAATTACAGATCTTACTACTTTCATGATCCCATTAAAAAACTGACCCTGACCAAATTCTCCCAGGTCCAGAGTTATTTCAATGAAATTGAAGAACTGTCTAAAAAATACTACCTGGCCGGAACCTTCAGCTATGAACTGGGATACCTGTTTGAAGAGAAATTTAATTACAGGAGCAGTCATTTCCCTCTGGCGCAATTTTTAGTATTTAAGAATGCAAAGATCATCGATCATCATAAGAGGATCAATCACGATCAATACACTCAATCAGGAGACCTTGATTATAAAATAGCAAACCTGAAAATGGATACTGGAAAAGAGAAGTATCTTCAAAATATTAATAGAATAAAAGAGTATATTATTGCCGGGGATATTTTTCAGGCGAACTATACCGTAAAATATAAATTTGAATTTAAGGGATCCCCCCTGGGCTTATACAGGGACTTGAAAAAAAAACAGAAGGTCTCATATAATGTTTTCGGACGGATAGGTGACACTTACATTCTTTCACTCTCTCCTGAACTCTTTTTTTATAAACAAGGGGAGATGCTGACAGTAAAACCGATGAAAGGAACATTCCAGAGAGGGAGAGATGCAGAGGAAGATGAAAAGAACAGAAAGTTTCTCTTTCATGATGAAAAGAACCGGAGTGAGAATATTATGATCGTAGACCTCCTCCGGAATGACATGGGGAAGATCTCACGGACAGGTTCTGTAAAACCAATAAAACTCTTTGAGATCGAAAAATATGACACCCTCTTTCAGATGACTTCTACGATACAAAGCCGATTACAAAAAGAAACCACCTTTCTGACCCTGATCAGAAGCATCTTCCCGAGCGGCTCGGTTACAGGAGCCCCTAAGATCAGGAGCATGGAGATCATTCGCGAACTTGAAAGAGAAGAACGGAAGATCTATACAGGTGCCATCGGATTTATTGAACCGGGAGGAGATGCTCATTTCAATGTTCCCATCAGGACAGTATTGATCAATAACAGCAAGGGGGAGATGGGGATCGGAAGCGGTATCATTTACGATTCAGATCCTGAAGCTGAATATGAAGAATGTATTTTAAAGACACAATTTTTAATTAAAGATCCCATCCCTCCTTTCCAGTTAATAGAGACACTCCCATTTGATAAAACGTATAAATATCTCAAACTGCACCTGAAACGGCTTGAAACATCAGCAGAATATTTTGACTTTAAATTTAATAAAGAAAAGGTCAAGAGAGAACTTCAAAAATTAAGACCTTCCCTGAATAAAGGAATATATAAAATACGGATACTTCTGGACCATGCAGGCAATTTCACGGTCCAAAATTCCAGGCTGAATAAAACCACGGATAGTTTTCATATTACAGTATCAAAATTACGAACAGAGAGTCCTGATATCTTCTTTTTTCATAAAACAACCAATAGATCCCTTTATGATGATGAACTCAGGCGAGTCAGGAAAAAAGGATTCTACGAAGTCATATTCTTAAATGAAAAAGAGGAGTTAACCGAAGGAGCTATTACAAATATCTATATCGAAAAAGAGAGAATACTCTATACCCCCCCTGTATCATGCGGACTCTTAAATGGAACGATACGGCAGACCCTGATAAAAAGAAAAAAAATCAGAGAAAAAGTATTATCTATACAGGATCTAAAAGAAGCTGACAGTATATATATTTCAAATTCTATCATTGGTCTTCAAAAAGCCACCATGGATGCCAATAAAAGCTCTTACCACAAAGACTCAAAGTACTCCAAGGGCTCAAAGGAAAAAAATAGAAAATATAAAAAAATTATTTAAAATATTTACAGCTATTCATCTTTAATCGATTAAGACTAAATGATATAATAATTTTTTATTAAATTTCTTTGTGTCTTTGTGATAGAATTTTCTTTTATTATTATCTTGAAATTATAAATTTGAATATTATACTTTTATATATTCATCTTAACAAGGAGAAGAATAAAGATGAGATCAAACAGAAGCATGGGCATTATTCTTATCATGACCGCTGTTCTGGTCATTCTCGGTTTATTGATCAATTACCATATCTTATGGCTGGCTATTGATATTATTGTTATTCTATGCTGTATGATAATTGGGATTATCCTGGTAAAAAAGAAGTAACATTTTTCAAGTTCAAATGAGGATATAATGGCAGACAAACCAAAACATTTAGCTTATATTGCAGGCGTACTCTCGCTAATTATAAACATTTTTCTCTTTGCCGTAAAATACTATATCGGATCAAGAATTGACTCCATTGCCATGCAGGCCGATGCCTGGCATACTCTCTCGGATACATTGACATCTATTGTATTTTTAGTAGGGTTCTGGTTTTCCAATAAAAAAGCGGATAAGGAACATCCTTTCGGACACGGCAGGGCCGAACCTATCGCAGCCATTGTTATAGGCACCCTGCTGGCAGTAGTTGGTGCGGGATTTTTTAATGAATCTATCATTAGGTTGAAGTCCTTTCAGATGGTCCATTACACCAGAATGGCTATTCTCATCTTTTCTGTCTCGGTCCTGATCAAAGAAGCCATGGCTTTATTTTCCTTCTGGGTGTCCAAAAAGATCAATTCCCAGGCACTGCATGCTGATGCCTGGCATCACAGGAGCGATGCGATCACAACAGTGATCATCGTGGCCGGCGCCCTGGTTGGAAAATATATCCTGTGGATAGACAGTATCATGGGGATCGCAGTCTCCCTCTTTATCATATATACTGCTTATACTATATTGAAAGAGAATATAAGCTCACTGCTGGGAAAGGGCCAGGATGCGCTCTTTGAAAAAAATCTGCGCAAGCTGATCAAAGAGATCACCCCGGTCGCATCAACTGTTCACCACTGCCACCTCCACCAGTACGGGGACCATATTGAATTGACCTGTCACATTAAATTTCCCGGCAATATGGAGATTACAGAAGTTCATGATATTGTGACGAAGATCGAAAAGAAGATCCAAAAAAAGATGAATATAACGGCAACCATCCATATGGAACCGTTCGAAAAGAAGATAAAAGCCGGATGATCCTTAAAGGGGATCTCCCGGCTTTTATCTTTAAACTTTTATCCTCTAATTTTATAAACTATTATAATCCGAAGTTCAAACCTGCATAAAGAACAAGCGGTGCTAGTGTTGTACCTTCTGCATAAATCAAATTAAGCATAGCTCCGATTTCCAAAATGGATATATCATAGCCGGCTCCTAATGTCACACCCAGATCTGATGATGATTGATCGACCGATATTTTTGTTGTTGTTCCTAAAATTGTTACTTCACCGCTCCCTTCAACATTCCATAGATGTAGTCCTAATCCACCCATAACGAACAATCCACCTAAACTGATCTTTGTATAGGCAACAATTGGGATATCACTTGAGGTTTCTTCTCCCTTACTCCAGGAAATATCATACTTATAATTATAAAGGGGAATATAACCTGCAAGTAATCCAAGCTCGGCAATTTTAAGATCGATCAAACCGAGCTTCCCGCCAAAAGCAACTCCACCTTTGGTCTCATCCACACCTGTAATCCCACCGTAATCGATATCATTCATAAGCAGAGCATAACCACCCCAAATACCTAATTTTACAGCCTGTGCAGAACAGGTAAAAAGAAACAAAAAAGCAACTATTAAAATAAGTATTTTCTTCATCTTTATCTCCTTAATAATTATTTTTTATATTTTTAACTCACTTCTAAAGATACAGCAGTAATTCCTCTTTTCACCTCCTTTATCCTTGAAGATTGAAGTAAAGAACCTGTTTCAATATAATCATTTTCTTTTCGCTGTCAATAGAAAAAAATTTTGAAGTTCTCAAACAGTATCATTTTAATATAACTTTCGGATGATCCTTCCCCACTTTTTCTGCCTATGCCTGTAAAACAAGTTTGAAAAGAGCCAGATAAAAAAAGTCTTGATCCCGGCCTTTATCAGGATACTGTCATTATAGATCGTATTCTTGTTTTTACCCGGTTTAATGGTTATCAGATGCTGCCATACTTTTACAATATGCCCGCTCTCATCACTTAAGATCGTACGATTTCTCATGTCTATTTTAACAATAGTGACCTTATAATCACCCATTGGTATATATTTTAATAAGTAGAGTTTGAATGCATACATACTCCCTTCTTCCCATTTTTCAGGCAGATTTTTCGGCTTCACGGGTCTAAAGAAGATAGGAGGAGCTGCTACACTCATCAAGCTTGATATTTTAATGGCCTCATTAAATACCTTTTGCGGAAGAGCTTCAAATTCTGATGTAATACTGATCTTCATTTCAAATTTCTATACCGGATCGATCATGCTCAATACCCCCTTACCGGGCAGGCATTGTCAACGGAGCCTGTCCAGTAAAAAATCATCAAGATAAACAGCGTAGGATGGTCCGGAATTATTGATACACCCTCCATAGAAGCCGACCTTGCCGGTTGTTAAAGGAGTATTTGTAAAAATTGTAGATATGGTACCGATCTGTATCTGTGCGCTGTTATACAGATACAGTACAAATTCAGGATAAGCCAGGATGAATTCAAGATAGTAAGTTGAATTTGCAGTAAGCGCAACATCCGATGATCCAAAAATATGATTTGTCCCGTTCATTGATTGAAAGAGCACCAGCTTATTGTTCGTACTGATCCCTCCCCAGTATCCGTCCCCGTTCCCGGTATTATACCTTCCGAAAAGGCCGACTTCCGTAGGGACGCCGGATGATGTTCTGAACTTGGCTGAGATCCGTAAAATAAGATCATTAAATTCTTCTACATCATAAACAGCTTTTCCGGACTCCTGGGCAAAGGCTTCATTATTGGTAACCTTTACTATTGAATTGGGAGTAATATTGGTTCCTGCCAGGATCGCAAGCCAACCCGGACCGACATTACTATTTGCAGTAGTGCCCCTGTTAAAGGAATCAGAAAAGATGGTCTCCCAGGCAAAAAAGAAGGGTGTCGGCTCTTTGTAATTCACTGCTTTTGGATCCAGCGGATTATTTCTGGATCTTTCGCAGTTTGCTAATACTAATAAAAGCATACATGAAACTATAACACTGATAAATACTTTTTTCATCATGATCATACTCCCCAAAAAAAAATTAAAATCTTCTATTATATGACATCAGATAATTATGGCCTCTGGCTGTATCGATCTTCAGGTCCAGGGATGTCTCTGTTTCCGCTGAGGAAGGAGGATCTGTAAGGAATCCTGCATCGACAAGATTATAAACATAAAAGAGCCCTGTTACCCATATCGAGATCTGACAGAGCAGTAAACGGTCCTTATAGGTATCCCATTTCGGATCAAAATCAGAAATAGCCCTTTTATAATCATTAT
>JAHITG010000146.1 GCA_018817865.1 Spirochaetota bacterium | reverse complement strand
CCATTAATTATACGATAGGTTCAGGATTTGCTATTCTTTCTAATGCGATCGAATCATATATCTCTACAGCCAGCAATGCCCTTTCTGATTCCCTCTCCCTGAAGGCAATTGAGATGATCGGGAATAATTTAAAAAGAGTCTTTCTCCATAAAGATGATACAACTGCCAGGACAAATATCATGATGGCCGGGTTGATCACCGGAGTCTCTCTTTTAACATCTAAACTGGGTACCTGTGAAGCGATCTCATTGGCATTATCTTCCAAAGAGAGTATATATAAAAATATAGCTCATGCGATCATGCTTCCTCATGTCATGGAATTTAATCTTACTTCCATGCCTAACAAGTATGTTCAGATCGCAAAAGCGCTGGGTGAAGACATAACCAATATTACGGTCGTTGAGGCGGCCATCAAAGCTATCGAAGGTGTCCGTAAACTTTTATTCGACCTGAAGGTGCCTCAAAAACTGAGTGATTATAAGATAAACAAGGAAAACCTGCCTATCATCTCCAGTGTGGCCAGGCGTTATCAATTCATGAATTTTACTCCTTTGCCTATCTCCAAAGAGGATATCCTCAATATACTCCTCACAGCTTATTAAACCTTCAATTAAAACCACAGAGACACAGAGGCACAGAGAAAAGAGAAAAAGCAAAGCTTTTGAATTATTTATTTAATTTCCCTTTTAAAAACAAGTAACATGTCTTTGTTTTTTAACTTTTATAAATATACTTTTTTCTTTATTTTTATTATATTCATGTTTGCATTCTCCACAATGTCTACCATAGTTTTTATAGAATGAATTTTTCTATTTTTACTCTGTGTCTCTGTGCCTCTGTGGTATTCTTTCTTTTTTCCTCCAATAAATATTTGATTTTTCATATAAATACATTAATTTTACTATAGTTCATTTCGAGGTGAAGTATGAGAAAAATTATTCTTTCGGTTTTATTCTTCTTCTTATGTTCCAATCTATATTCTCTTTCATACAATATTGAAGGGAATCACATTATATGGTCACCGGTATCAGAATCATTATTTCTTTATTCTGTATACGGTAAATCAACCGGTACGACTATCTGGAAGGTTTATGACCTGAAAAAGAAAATGGGGAAGACCGTTTATTATGGTAATTCATTACTTCCACAGTGGTCTTTTGACGGAAAGGGTATTATGTTCACAAAGAAAAATATGATGCAGATGTATTCGGAGGAAGGGGAGCTCAAGGAGTATGCAACTTCCGTGGTGGACCTTTTAAGTTTTGACTGGGGTGTAAAAGGGGATAAGATCACTTATTCCAACGGGGAAAAGATATATGTGCTGGAGATCGAGAATAACAATAATTATGCTGTTGTGGACGGAGAATCACCTTCTTTTATGGACAATGATAAAAAGATCCTCTATTTTGATAAAGATCTAAAAGTGAATCTGGTGGATGAATCTCTGAAATCGAAGATACTGATCGATAAAAGCGTAAAAAAAGTATTTCCTGCAAAAGTTAAGAATATGTTCTTCTATCAAACTGAAAAAGATATAGATCTCTATGACCTGGATAGCGAGGCTGAATACAGGATCGTGGAGGATGAGAATGAGATATCTTCTTTCGATGTTTCCTATGACCATGACTTTTTGACCTATATAAATAATAAAGGAGATCATTTCATTGTTCATATTCCGACACACCTTAAGATAAAGATGCTGAGCGATAAAGACTATTTTGCTCAAAAGATCTCTTCCCACAATACATTGATCGCTTTTGAAAAATCAGGGGCTATTGAGATAAAGGATGTCCGGTCTTATCTTGATACATTTAAACTGGAGAATATTTTTAAGATATCATTCGGCTCAACGGACGGGATTATTGCCGGGATGAGTCTGGAGATCTACCAGGAGAAAAAGAATCCTTTTACGGAAAAGCTGATCGGCTATGATGAAGAGGGCTTTAAAGGGGCAGTAAAAGTAATAGCGGTCTATAAAGATCACTGCTTTGGTATGATCGATAAAGAGTTTTCAAGCGAAAAGACCATTGAAGTTGGCGATGCTGTATTATGGAAGGAGAAGGAGAAGCTGGCCCGTGTGCTCAAAAAATAGATCTAAAGAACCTGCTTGATCTCTGAGAGATCCTTAAAGAGGTGATCGGCATTTTTAAAATCATGGTTTGCGGTATGTTTAGTCGGTACGGCGATCGAGAGCATGCCTGCTTTTTTCGCTGCATTGATCCCGTTCTGGCTGTCTTCTATAACAGCACAGCTTTCAGGGGCTATTTTTAATTGGAGTGCAGTCTTTAAAAAGATCTCAGGGTCAGGCTTTCCTGCATTGACATCATCTCCCGTGACAATAACTTCAAAGTATTTTTCAATATTTAATAAACGAATTGAGTTAAAGACATCTTCTCTGATCGAGCTGGATGCCAGTGAAAGGATATATCGCTCTCTTAAATAATGAAAGAGGTCATTGAAATGCCCCCTGGGTGTGATCTTCTGTTTCAGTATCCTTGCATAACTTTTATTCTTTATTGCGGTTAACTCTTTTGCCGAGATCGGGATATCATATTTCTTCTTTATCTTCCTGAAATTATCTATTGATCTGATACCGATCAGTTCAGCAAACTGTTTGTCATTAAAATGGATATTATAGGGTTGCATTGTCAGGTCAAAGGCTTCTTTCTGCCAGGGTTCGGACTCAATGATGATACCGTCAAGGTCGAATATGACTGCCTTTATTTTATTGGTTTTCATGGATTTGTTATTGTATGAAGGTTGTAGGGACAAGGCATGCTTCCAATACCTCCCCTTCGGGGGGTGCTTGTCCCTACTTTGTAGGATCATATTTTATGCCTGGTCTGCACTTCCGAGTACTTCTTTGTTCTTTCTTATGATCAGTTCTTTTAAAGCTTCTCTGGCCGGGCCCAGGTATTTTCTCGGATCAAATTCTTCCGGTTTTTTGGAGAAGATCTCTCTGATCTTGGCAGTCACGACAAGCCTGCCGTCCGTATCAATATTGATCTTACATACAGCACTGTGAGCTGCTTTTCTCAGCTGGTCTTCCGGTACACCAACGGCTCCTGCAAGGTTACCGCCGTATTTATTGCACATCTCAACATACTCCTGCGGTACGGAAGAGGACCCGTGAAGCACGATCGGAAACCCGGGGATCCTTTTTTCGATCTCTTCCAGTATATCAAACCTTAAAGGAGGAACGCTCTCTCCCGGTTTTAATTTGAATTTATAGGCGCCGTGGGATGTCCCGATAGAAATTGCCAGAGAATCCACCCCGGTCTTTTTAACGAACTCTTCTACATCATCCGGATTGGTATAATGGGATACTTCCGCGGAGACTTCGTCTTCAATACCGGCCAAGACTCCCAGTTCACCTTCAACAGATACATCATGCTTATGAGCGTATTCCACCACTTTTTTGGTTAACTTTATGTTCTCTTCGAACGGTTTGGATGAACCGTCGATCATAACAGAAGAAAATCCGCTTTCAATACAGGAGACGCAGAGTTCATATGTATCTCCGTGGTCCAGATGCAGGATAACCGGAATATTGCTTTTCAGGTCTTTTCGTGCCATGGCTACCGCGCCCTGGGCCATGTACTGGAGCAGGGTCTCATTAGCATATTTCCTGGCTCCGCTGGAGACCTGGAGGATAACCGGTGAATTGCTTTCCGCGCACCCTCCTATGATAGCCTGAAGCTGTTCCATGTTATTGAAATTATAGCCCGGAACAGCAAAACCGCCGTCCACGGCTTTTTTAAAGATCTTTTTTGAATTTACAAAACCTAATTCTTTGTAATGTGCCATTTTATACACTCCTTTACTATTGTATTTTTCATGCAGAATGTAATGATTTCAATTGGGTTGTCAAGCTGGAAAATCGTTTTTATGTAATGCGTCACTGACGGTGGAAATAATCAAATCAGGTAGTCGCAGGGTGCTTGTGCCCGAAGGGTGCAGCCTGCGTTTTTATAATTTATTTCTAAACAAAGAACTACGCAAGCTAAAGCTTGCGGCTACCTCTGTTAAACCTTATTATTTCCCCTTTTCAGTGACCCTTTACGTTTTTCTATATGATTTCAAGCTTGCGTGGCTTTCCGCAGGCGGTCCATTATAGCGATCCCGATCCCCTGATAAGGCACTTTTTGCACATAGATCCTGCTAAACCCGCCTTCATCAAGTTTGTATAGAAGTGCAAAAAGATTTTTCGCTGCTTCATGGAGGTCTCCTTTGGAAGAGAGGACCTCGATCCTTTTAAATCTGTTTTTATATTGATCAGGTATGGGCTTTTTAAATAGAAGTAATGCAGAATTTTTTTCAATGGAATTCAATGCTTTTTCTGTTATGAACTCGGCAGGTGTTCCCGGTGCATAATGTTTTTTCATCTGCCCCGGTGATTCGATATCAGCATGGCTGAAAGGGTCTTTTACTGCCTGCACCTTTCCGATGATCTTTTCGATCTCTTCTTTTGCAAGGCCTCCGGGCCTTAAAATTTTAGGTTCATCAATAAGGGAAAGAATAGTGGACTCGATACCGATATGAGTATGACCGTCATCCAGGATCAGATCCACCTTATCACCCAGCTGTTTTAAGATCACATCGGCTCTGGTTGGTGTGATATAGCTGAACCTGTTCGCGCTGGGTGCTGCAATGGGACTTTTTGCTTCCTGTATCAGTCTCAGGGCTACAGGATGGGAAGGCATCCGGATCGCTACAGTGGGAAGGCCGGAGGTAACGATATCAGGGACTCCTTTTCTTTTCTCCAGGATGAGCGTCAATGGGCCTGGCCAGAATTTTTTTATCAGTTTTTCAGCTGTATCGCCGATCTTTCTGCTAAGCAGTTGTATCTGGGAAGGATCTGCAATATGAACAATGAGAGGATCAAAAGAGGGCCGTTTTTTTGCTTCAAAGATCTTCAGGACGGCATCTTCGTTAAAGGCATCTGCACCAAGGCCGTATACTGTCTCGGTAGGGAATGCCACCAGTCCCCCTTTTCTGATGATCTTTGCCGCAATAATAATGTTTCTTTTGTTTGCTGATACTAATCTATTCACAATATATCTTTATTTCCCCTTCCAGATAAATATCGACGCTGACAGGCTCAGGATACTGCCGAGAATAAAGGGGTATGAAGGATTGATCGTATAAAGAAATCCCGCGATAATGCTGGCAGGCAGAAGCCCGACACCTATTGCTGTTGCAAAGAGGCCCAGGGCCGTGCCCCGGTTTTCTGCTTTGGAAAGATCACTGACATATGCTTTTTCTACTCCCTCGGTAAGGGCAGAGTAGAGACCATACAGGATCCAGAGTACAAAAAAGGCCCCTTTGATCCTGAAGAGTCCGAATCCGAGGTATACGAGTGCATACAGGAAGTATCCCGTGAGCATCACTTTTTTTCTCCCAATCTTATCCGAGATTTTACCAAAAACAGGTAAAAAGATCGTGGATGTCAGGTTATAGGAGAGGTAGAGGATCAAAGACCACATTAATGAGAATCCGATATCCCTTGAACGCAGGATAAGGAACTGGTTTGAGCTGTTCCCCAAAGCAAAAAGGAAGGTGGCGCCTATGAATATCTTTAATCGCTTATCGAGTTTCTTAAAAGAGAGCTCCGGTTTTTTAACGGCATTATCGTTTTTCAGGGATTTCGGCTCCCTCACCAGGAACAGGATGAAGACCCCTATAAAAGCAGGTATTAAAGCATAAAAGAAGATTAAGTAGAATACTTCGATCTTGTTCTCAGTATTTCTTAAAAGATGGATGATGTACATTGAAATTAAGGTACCCATAAATGCACCGGCAAAATCCATGGCCCTCTGAATGCCGAATCCCATACCCCTGTTCTTTTTATCTACTGATTCTGAAAGGATCGCATCCCGGGGAGCGGTACGGACGCTTTTTCCCACCCTGTCCAGGAAACGGCCTCCCAGCACATGCGTCCAGAAAGTGGAGAATAAGAGGACGATCTTGCTGAAAGCTGAAAAGGCGTACCCCAGAATGGCAAAGAGTTTCCTTTTTTTCAGTTTATCCGATATGTACCCGAAATAGACTTTTCCGAGGCTTGCTGTTGCTTCTGCGATCCCTTCGATAATACCCAGGAATTTACCGGCACTCTGATGAAGCAGGGATTTCAGGAAGGAAGGGATGATCGGGTAGATCATCTCGCTGGAGACATCAGTGAAAAAACTGACGAATCCAAGTAAAAATATATTTTTTGACATTCTCTTTTTTTTCATTTTTTCTCTCCTTTAAAAGAATCATTAGTGCCTGATAAGAAATGAAAACAACAGGGATATCAAATATAATATAAATAACGGTAAAGACAATAATAATTGTGAAAAAACATCCGGGGGGGTGATGATGGCGGATATGATCAGAATACCCACGATAGACTCCCGCATATGCTTGATCAGAAAGCGGTAATCCACAACTCCCATTTTAGTCAAAAAGGAGATAAGGATAGGGAAGAGGAAGATCAGTCCCGAAGCGAAGGTGAGGCTCAGATAGAGCTCGATATACTCTTTAAGGCGTAATACGGGTTTGATGGTGTCAGGGGCAAATTTGATAAGAAAATTTATGGAATTGGGCAGAAGCACCTTGTATGAAAAAAGAACACCAGAAGAGAAGAAAAGAGTGATCAGGAATAAAAGAATGATGAAGATGTTTTTTTCTTTATGTTTCAAAGCGGGAAAAGAGAACTGAACGATCTGAAAAATAATAACAGGAGTATTGATCAGGGCAGCCAGTATAAATGAGATCTTTACCCTTACAATGAAAGGTTCAATGAGGTTGTAGTAATAGATCTTTTGATTTAGGGAGAATAACGGCTTTAAAAAAAAGTCATAGATCTTTAAATCATTGAAAAGCGTAAATATGACCAGAGAGGTCAGGATAGTTGAAAAAACAATGAACAGGATCCGTTTTCTTAATTCTTCTAAATGGTCAAAGAAGGAGAAGGATTTACTTTTTTTTTCTGGAAGTTTTCTTCTTGCGGGCATTATAATTCTTTACATTTTTTTCTTTTAATTTATAGACATCTTCTTCGTTTTCATGAGTATCATGAGTTGATAAAGCTTTCTTGAATTCCTTGATGCCGGAGCCGATACTGCGTGCAATATCCGGGATCCGTTTTGCCCCGAAGATAAGGACCAGGGCAATTCCGATTAATATGAGTTCCTGTGTTCCGATCATATTTTGTCACCTGCTTTTTTTATTGTATCATTTCATATCAAAAAGTCAATCAATTTCAAAATAAAAGAGGGATTACAGCCGGTCAGGACTGCAATCCCTCTTTTTGATCCCTGTCATAAATAGGGTATACCCTATTGTTCGATCATCGTCATGTCTGTCTTTTCAATTTCATCGGTGTAATATATTTCATCCAGATAGAATGTACATCCTTTCGGGTTATCATGATTGTTCATTACGAAGCAGAAGCCACCTGCCATCTCATCAAGGGTCATATTTGTAACATCCAGTTCATATTTTTCCCATTTATCCGTTAACCGGACCTTTATGGTCGTCTTGGAAACATGAGTATAAGTCTGTTCTTTGTGGCCGGCTACCTTGAATTCAACTACTTCCTTGCCGTTATTTCCGCGGGCATAAAAATAGATCCTCTTTGCTCTGTTAAGGTCATTTCCGCCCCGGCGTGTATTCCAGCGGCTGTCGGGATTTACCTGGAAATAAAGTCCTGTCCAGTTTGCACCATCTTTGATCTTAGCCGTATAAGTGATCTTAATACTGGTCTTTCCGGATTGTGGATTCTCTGTGGCTTTATGGTCTATCTTCAGATCTCTGATGTCGCCCATCCATCCGGAAGGCAGAAGAGTCTGTAATCTGCTTGATGCATCGGAATAAACATAGTATGGAAACCGTGTTACTGTAAAACCCTTTAAGGGTGCTTCTGATTCAGCATAAAGACCTGAAGCTGCTATGCTGATCAATGTTACTAAGAGAGCGCTTAAAAAGATTGTTCTTTTCATGACGTTACCTCCTTATCTGATTTTACTTAATTCTATTAGTTCAGACGAGGTAAACTGAAAAAAGGGCAAAAAAATATTGATTATTTTTCGAGAATTTTAATGATGTTGAAGTCGGACTCGCCTTTGCCTCTGGACCCCGTAAAGCCGGCAATGGCATAGCCCCCATCTTCTGTGATATCGATTGAATAGGCCTGATCTTCCCCTTTTCCTCCAAAGGTATGGTCCCAGATCTTTTTACCATCTTTTCCTATTTTTATGACCCAGATATCTGCACCCCCCGGGCCGGTTCCTTTGGATGTTGTACTTCCTGCAGCAATGTATTCCCCTTTTTGGGTCTCTTTAATAGAGCGGATCTCATCCACTCCTTCTCCGCCGTAGACCTTCTCAAAGATCCGCTTCCCGTTCTGATCCAGCTTGATGACCCAGCCGTCACGCCATATCGAAGCATATGAATCAGAGTAGCCTGATAAGATGAACCCGTTATCTTTTGTTAAAGATACATGATACAGGGCATCTGTCTGCTGGCCTCCCAGTGTTTTTTCCCATAAGGCTTTCCCGTTTTTATCAAGTTTTATGACCCATCCGTCCACACCGCCGGCTCCCTTTGACCCGGTAGTACCTGCTACGATATATCCCATATCATGAGTTTGATCGATCGAAAAGGCTTCATCCTGACCGCTTCCGCCAAAGACCTTTTTCCATGTAATATTTCCTTTATTGTTCAATTTTATGATAAGGAAATCTGAAAAACCGGAACCTTCAGAAGTAGTGGACCCTGCCAGGATATAACCTCCATCGGATGTCTGCATGATATCCCGGGCCGTCTCAACTGCAGTATTCTCGATCTTTTTCATCCATTGAACATCGCCTTTTCCGCTTAGTTTTAAGATCCAGATATCGGATCCCCTCTCTTCCTTGGACAGGATCGTCCCCGTACAGATGAATCCTCCATCCTTTGTGGTATTTATTGAATATGCTTTTTCCTCTCCAAGGCCTCCGTATGACTTTTCCCAGATAACCTTTCCCTTCGGACTGAGCCGTAAGATCCAGAAATCACTGTCCCCGGTCTTTTTTGAGGATGTATATCCGGCTGTAACGGTTCCGCTGTATTTTTTTGACCGGATGGAATGGGCCACATCCTCGTTCTTTCCGCCGAATACCTGATCAAAGACCACTTCCGCTTCCTGTAAAGCATTGATGCGGAAAGAGCTTTTTCCGGTTTCCGTACGCAGATCATAAGGTTTAAGCAGAAGGAGCAGGTTCAGTATAACGATAGCAGATATAATTGATCTTAATAATATTTTCATCTCTTGACCTAAAACGGAATATAACCCCTGCCGTCTTCTATTTGAATGGCGGTGTTGAACCGGGCGCTTATCTTTTTTATATAGTTCAGTATCTCATCCCTTAATTTCTTGTTTTCCGGCACCCGGCTTTGAAATTTTACCCTGTAGTTGTATACATCCAGGGGTATGACTTCGACCCCTGCTATTTTCTTTTTATCAAGGTGGATCTTCAGCATCAGGCTCTTATCAGCTTTTCTTTTGGGAGGCCTGCCGAAACTTCCGAAAGCAAAATTTCCGAGACTGTAGGCGATGATCCCGTCCTTGTATTTTTCAACGGGCTGAATGCAGTGGGGGTGATGGCCCAGCACGGCCTTTGCCCCGTTCTTAATGATCCTGCGGGCCAGGGATATCTGAAAGGACCCCGGTTTCCATGTATACTCTTTTCCCCAGTGAAAGGAGACAATCAGGATATCAACCTTTTTGCTGTTCTCTTTGACCAGCTTGAGTATGTTCCCCTCTCCGCCGGATGTTATTCCTGCCCTGTTCTTCCCGGCATAATACGCGGCAGTATAGGTCTTGCTGAAGCCGAGGAACCCTATCAAGGACCCTCTTACTTTTATGATCCTCATGGTATGGGCATCTTCGAAGTTCTTCCCGCCGCCTACGTATTGGATGTTATTTTCTTCAAGGATTCTTATCGTATCAGAGAGGGCATCTCTGCCGAAATCCATGATATGGTTATTAGCTATATTCAGGACATCAAATCCCGCATATAACAGGGACTTGACCGTATCAGGATGGGCTTTAAAAGTAAACTGCTTTCTTCTTTTCTTACCGTTATCTTTGGATATGGGTGCTTCCAGGTTTGCGAAAGCTATATCCGCGGAAGAGGTTATATCGTGTGTGTATTCAAAAGGAAAGTTATAACCGTATTTT
>JAHITG010000145.1 GCA_018817865.1 Spirochaetota bacterium | reverse complement strand
TTTCTATTCTTCTTTTGGTTTTTCTAATAGAAATTCCACCCTTCGATTTCTTGCCTTACCTTCTTCTGTTTCATTACTTAAAAGCGGTTGTGAAAAATTTACTCCTTTCCTTGTCAGACGCTCTTTTTCAACACCATGAGAAGCAAGGTATCGGAAAACTGAATCTGCCCTGGCCTCTGAAAGCTTCTGATTGAATTCTTTACTGCCTGTATTATCTGTATGCCCTACTACAGTGATATTGTATAAGGGATATTTCTTTAATACTGCGATCACATTATCTATCACTTTTTTTGAATCCTCTGTAAGCTTATCTTTATTATATTCAAAAGGCACATTATCTGCCTGGATCTTAAAACCATACGGTGTTTTTATAACGAAGATATCTGTCTTGAAATACTCTTTCAGCAAGTTTACTCGTCCGGTGGTCTCTTCAATGCTCCATTCAAGCATAAAATCGGCAGTACTTTCAATGAGCTCTCCGGCAGCATTCCTGCCATCCCAAATGACAGGCTCAACAGGGATCTCAGATCCTGAAAAAGAGGTAAAGAGATCTCCTTTTTTGTTATCAGCCACCGGATAAATATTCAGATCCCAGTTCTTTATCTGCTCATTTTCAGAGCAGAACATGCTTATAAAAAGTTTATCATTTATATCATCACTATCCGGAGAGAAGATTTCCGGCTTGGCCTTCAGGTCAAGAATAAGAGATTTACTCTCTTTCTGGTAAATAATATAATTAGTAATAGCTTTTGAATATTCCTGATCATTGATCAGCCCCTTAATATTGATCCTGAAATCGATCAGACCATCCTTTTTTTTATCAGGCAAAAGAACCCAGGATGTATGTTTTATGCTTCCGCTGCTGATATTCTCAAATTTTTTTATAGCAGTATCACCCTTTTGTACAGCCAGCCCCTGAGGAAGTTCTATCTGGACTATAACATCTTTTATATCATGGGGGGAGTGATTCTGAATACCAATATCTATTTCAAAGGGTTCACCTTCTGTCTTTCTGGGCCTGTTCAGAGAAATTGTAAAAAGTTTCCCCTTGAACATAAGCGGATGATATATCCCGTAAAAAGTCTTCGTATTAAAACTCTCTTTGGCTTTAATCAAACGCTCATTCCAATAGATGGCAAGGGAACTGTCAAGAGGACCGATATATGACCGCCGGAAATTTCGTTCAGGATCTACCTTAAAATTCCACTCGTATTTAATAAACCTTTCATGACAAGCGAAAAGGACCCTGTCAGGTCCGGGAAGGGGATATGCCTTTAATGTTCCCTGAACCATCACTTTCGGGTTCACCAGATCATCATAAGCATACCAGTAATTAGAAATATTATCTTTTTCAAGAAGAGTCTCATTAACGATCTCACCCAGACCGGGTAATATAAAGGGAGAACCATCCTCATCCCCCAGGCATATATCCAGCACTACCCTGATACCGATTTTATGCGAATGATCGTCTTTGTTGATAATAGTATAAACGATCCCGGCTGAGTCCTTTACACCGCTTATGGGACCGTATGCCAGGTTAATATTCTGCTTAATAATAATATTCTTAATTTTCCATACTGCTTCGATCCCGTTGTCTGTGATCTTCATAGGTGATATGAATTCCCCTTTTTCCTCACCAAAGATATAATTCTGGTCATCTATCCTTAATGTTGTATATGAAGTCGGGGGATCATCTTTATAGATCAGTAATGAATTACGGTCAGACTCAAATTCCGGATGGCCTCCCGTGGTCTTTATGACAAACCGTCCCGATTCGGTCTCCCCCAGTATTTCGATGTAAGAATTTGAGATCGATATAAACTCGGAGTATAAGGGAAAGGTGATCAGAAAAATGAATGAAATTATTAATAAGAAGTTCTTCACATAACAAATATATATGAAATAAAATCATAAATCAATTTTTTCATACATTTACCCGTAGGGACAAGGCATGCCTTGTCCCTACTGCAAAAATAATACATCCTATCAACCCGACCAAATCAATTGACATTTGATTTAAATTTTATACATTATTATCATTAGTTTTTCATCTGATATAAAGGGGGCTGAAGCAGGATGAGATCTATAAAAATAAAAAATCATTTACTCATAAAAAAATATCGCGTTTTGATATTTGTTATTTTAATATCTTTAATACTTACATCTCAAGGGTATTCAGATTTTGTTTTTTCGTATGATATAAGTCCAGCGGTATATTATGGCAGTATAGTACTTGGTGACATTGATTCTGACGGAGACCTTGATCTTGTAATGAGCGGGCAATCTTCCAGTGCACGTGAATTAAAAATTTATGTAAATAATGGAGCCGGTATTTTTAATATACATCAGATTTTCAATCCTGGATTATTTTATAGCAGTATAACACTGAGCGATATAGATAATGACGGAGATCCGGATTTGATTGTGACAGGTTCTGACGGAGCTGCTTATCATTTTAAAGTTTATAAAAATAATGGGGCCGGTATTTTTTCTTTATATCAAAATTTGAGTCCTGGTGTATATTTGAGTAGTATTGCAACTGGTGATATCGATTTTGATGGAGACATTGATCTGATCATGATAGGTGATGGAGCAGGTTATCTTTTCACGGTTTATATGAATAATGGAGAGGGATTTTTCAGCCAGGGTCAATCTTTAAGCCCTGGAGTGGATTTTGGTAGTATCGCGCTTGGGGATATTGATTCTGATAATGATCTGGACCTTGTCATGACTGGTTTTAGTACAGGACCAGGATATAATTTTAAGATTTATACAAATAATGGTTCAGGGAATTTCTCTGAAAGCCAGTCTCTGACAGGTCTCTTTACAGGCGGTAGTTCATTTGGGGATATTGATTCTGACGGGGATATTGATCTGTTAATCTCCGGAACTCCGGATGGTAGTGTTAATAGCATCTTAAAGGTTTATACAAATAACAGTACAGGGATCTTTAATGAAAGTCAAAATATCAATCCGGGTGCAATGCAAAGTAGTATAGTACTCGGAGACACAGATTGCGACGGTGACCTGGATTTAATTGCAGCAGGATTTGCTAGCGGCCCAACCCGATATTTCAGATCATATACAAATAATGGGACAGGTGCTTTTTATTATAAAGATTCACCTGCTCCTGGTATCGATTCATGTAGTATTGCAATTGCTGATTTAGACAATGATAAAGACATTGACCTGGTTATAACAGGATCGGATGGAGGGACTTTGTATTTCAGGGTCTATATGAATCAGGAGAGCACCTTAAACCAAAAACCATCTATCCCCACAGGCCTAAAAATATCAACCAACAACGGGTGCTACAGGTTTACATGGAATCCATCAACGGATGACCATACATCGCAGAACCTTCTCAGGTACCATATTGCTATTGGCACAACTTCATCAGGAGTATATGACTATGCATCAGATTATATTGCCCTCCCACGGGGACAGGCAAATATCGGCAATGTGCTTGCCGTAGGTTCAGCCCCATACTATCAATCAAGGATCCCTGAAACTGAATCAATCTGGTGGAAGGTGTGTGCACTCGATACATCTTTCATAAGTTCAGGATACTCTGAGGAGCAGAGTTTTGTGCCTCCCGTAGAGTTAAAAGGAGAGCCGACATTAGACAATATCATTATTGGACCGAATCCCTATAAACCGAATGACAGCAAAACATCATCAGGAACTGTATCAAGCGGGATAATATTCAGCAAGCTGACGGATGATGCTGCGATCGAGATATATACGGTAGGAGGCCAGCTTGTTGAAAAGCTGGAAGAAACAAACCACGACGGCAAATATGTTTGGGTTGTTCCCACATCCATTCCCAGCGGAGTCTATCTCTGTAGGATATCAAACTCCAAAGGAGAACAACAAACCCGTAAGATCGTGATTATTAAATAATTTTATAAAATGTAGTCGCAAGCTTCAGCTTGCGCTTGAATTGCATATAGAAATACGCAGGCTAAAGCCTGCGACTACCTACCACATGCTGATTAAAAAATGTAGGCACGATTTTAATCGTGCTTGTTTAGTGACCAATATTCTATTATAAATTTGACTATTTTTTTATTTTTTATATTTATAAAACATATAAACATTTAAATAATATGGAGTTTACAATGTCAGCAATATCAAAAGAAAAAGAGTTAAAAAATATTATTAAATCTGCAGTATCAGAAGCACTTGAAGACTTTGCATTTGGTAAAGCCATTAAAGAAGGCGAAAAGAGTAAAACAATTGCTGAAAATAAAATTAATAAAGTTATCACAAAAAAATGAACACTTCCTTTATAAATGAAGTGTTGAAAAACGGAAAAATCTTATATGAAAGAAAAAACAAAAAGATCGTGATCATAAAATGATATTAGAAAATGGTAGTCGCAGGCTTTAGCCTGCGGATTTTTTGTGTCATTAAAGCGCAGGCTAAAGCCTGCAGCTACCTGCCACATGCTGATTAAAAAATGTAGGCACGATTTTAATCGTGCAAATGAGGAGTATAAAATGAAGCACATTAAAACAGTTGACAACCATTTGTTCATATTGTTCAATTTTGTCTAATTTATTGAAAGATAAAGCCTGATAATAATAGAAATAGTCCATCAGATAATATGACTTTAATTTGAGATTTTGCTCAAT
>JAHITG010000144.1 GCA_018817865.1 Spirochaetota bacterium | reverse complement strand
CGTGCTGGAGAAGAGAGGGTCTCCTTACAACAGCCTGAATAAAACGGATATGCATTCCCCTTCGGGGTCGGCTTCTCAAACTGAAGAGACTACCAGTGATCTGGATTTTTCCATTTATTCAGGGATATCATTAAAGATGGGGATCCTTTAAAAAACGATGGCCTTAAAAAGCATTCCGCATATGGAATAGAAACTGAATTTTTTCACTTTCTTCTTTTTACAGGAAAGAAGAGCAGGGCTGCATTCAGTGCAAAGGCACAGATAATAATAATATTTCCCGTATCCTTATTCCCTGTCATGACCAGTATTTTTCCCGTAAGGGCCAGTGCTCCTCCCGCAATGATCGCTGTAATGCTCTGCCTTCTGCCTGTTCTGTACCCGAGGAGTCCCGCTGCCGTAGGAATGACAAACGCCCCTGAAAAGATGGTCAAGGCAACCAGCAGGGAATTGATGATAGAGGTTACTTTCAGGGCGAAAATCATGCTGAGTATTCCTAAAATAATGATAAATCCGCGCGTGATATTTATCGAGGAGCTCTTTTTCAGTTCTTTGAAGGTAAGCTCACTTAGAATACTGGAGGCGGTAAGAAGGGTCGTATCGGCTGAAGACATCACCGCTGACAGGAGGGCCGCGATCATAAGGGCGCTTCCCCAGGGAGGCAGAATGGCTTTGATCGTATGAACCAACGCGGAGCCTGTAGCAGGATCCATCCCTGGAAAATATTTTGCAGCATAGTTCCCGATAAATGAGATAATAAATGCAAATGGTATGAGAATGATGGCTGTTAAAAGAACACTCTGTCTGGCTGTCTTTTCGTCTTTTGCACAGAAGAGCCTTGAATAAATGTCCGGCCCCACAAAAAAAGTAGTAGAGTAAGTGATCAGAAGAATAACCAGGTCAAGGGGCCTGAAGGAAACATTAAAAGGAAAAGAGAGTTGTGATACTTTTATTATTGATATCTGCATGCTTTTTACTGCAAAGATGAATGTCAGGCTTATTCCGGCGAGGATGAATAGTGACTGCACCATGTCCGTCTTTATAATAGAAACCTGACCGCCCAGGACAGTATAGAGAATAAATATACTGCCGCATAAAAGAACACCCTGCTGATAGGACAGATCAAAGAAACTTGTCATTATCTTGGATGCTCCGATGACCTGTGCCGCTATGATACCGATCCAGGCGACCGGGATAATGATAGAGGCGACTGTTCCTGCTTCCTTTCCGTAGAAATCTTCAAGAAGTTCGGGCAGGGTGTATTTTCCAAAGCGCCTTACATATTTTGCAATGGCAAATAGAGCAAACAGACCCAATGCTCCGGACAGGATCATCCAGCTGGATGCCCATCCCATTTTAACACTCAGATTTACAGTGCCCAGGATCGCAGAGCTTCCGAGAATGGTGGCAAGCAGGCTCCCTGAAATATACAGGATGTTCCCCTTTTTTCCGGCAATATAAAAATCATTAGACGAACGGATCTTAAATAACGAATAAAGTCCTACAATGATCATGATCAGAAAATATATTATAACGAATAGCAGGTTAATAAATCATTCTCCTTGATAAATCATTTTGAATTTAATTGTATTTCCTTTAAATATAAAGTCAACAGTGTACCTTATGCTTGACAGGTAAAATTGTTATAGTATATTGTGGTCATGATATCAGGTGTAAAAGAGTTTTTTTTAAAAGAGCATTTCGAGTCCAATAAGGGGACGGCTCCGGCTTATTTATGTGAGCTGGTGGTCTATTGCCTGGAGCTGGTGAGCCAGCTCTCTTCATATGGATTGAAGTATCGCTTTAAAGGCGGAAATTCTCTTTTAATCCTTCTGGAAGATCCTTACAGGTTTTCAATTGATGTGGATATCGTCTGCACTGTTTCCAAAGAGGAACTGAGCAGGCTTATCAAGAAGATCGTATCCGAATGTGAACTCTTTCATTCATTTGAGGTACGCCCGCATAAGACAAAACCATGGCTTCCCATGATCAGTTTTAAGCTCTTCTTCAGTTCTTTTTATCAGAAGCAGGAGGATGCATTTGTGATGCTGGATGCCGTATTGGAGGAACCTCCTTATAAAGGAGTATTGAAACAGGTGAAATGCGGTAAAATATACAATTCCGGGCAGGAAGTGGAAGTACCGGGCATCTCCGGGCTGATCGCTGATAAACTGCTCACTATCGGGCCAAAGACATTAGGTATACCGATCGGAAAGAAAAAAGAAGCTCAGCGGCTGAAACACATTTTTGATGTTGCTCTTCTGGTCAATCATGAATACGACCTGAATGAGTTTAAGGAAGCTTTGAACAGGATCATTCAGCAGGAAAACGAACTTCAAAAGAGCGGATTTCAGCTGGATGAAATAATCCGGGATACGAAACTCTTCTGCGGTCTTCCTTTGAAGTACGAGAAACTTCCTGATCTTTCCACGATCCGGGATAACGACTATTTATTTGAGATCGTTAAAGGATTTGATGAATTCAGAAAGTATATATTTAAGATCGATTATACGTGGGAGCGGTTTAGAAACGACTGCAGTGTGATCCTGCAGTTGCTGGATTCTATTTAATAATATATTATCAGGGAGTAAACAGTGGCTTTATTGGAATTAAAGAATATAACATTGAAGCTTGATAACAGGAACATCCTGAATAATTTAAGTATTTCATTTGAAAAAGGGCGTGTTCACGCAGTCGTGGGCCCTAATGGAGCCGGGAAATCTACATTAGCTTATACGATCATGGGGTTGAATGCATACAGGGGTTTTTCCGGGGATATCATTTTTAAAAATGAGAATATCAACAGTCTCTCCATTGATGAAAGAGCGCGGAAGGGGATCACCCTGGGCTGGCAGGAACCGGCACGGTTTGAGGGATTGCGGGTCAGGGATTTTATTGCAGTGGCAGACAGGAAGATGAAAACTGAAAAGATCAAAGAGATGCTGCAAAAGGTGGGTCTAGATCCGAACAGCTATTTTACCCGGAGTGTAGATAAAACACTGAGCGGAGGAGAAAGGAAGAAGCTGGAGCTGGCCGGAATTCTTGCCCTGGAGCCTGACTTCATTATCCTTGACGAGCCGGATTCCGGGATCGATATTGAATCCCTGGACAGGATATTTGAAATTATCAAATTTTTAAGATCAAAGGGGAAGACCATTGTGCTGGTCACTCACAGCATGGCTGTACTCCAGCAGGCAGATCATGCCTTTCTGATGTGTAATGGGGCGATCATTGATGAAGGAGAGACTAAGGCTATCATCCCCTATTTTGAGAATAAATGTATCCCCTGTGCCCATAAGAACCTTCCGGACCCGGCTGAAAACCGGGAGGAGGGACTTCAATAAATGAGCTCTAAGAGTAAATTAGCCAATGATCTGTATCATGCAACCGGGACAGAGGAGGATGTACTGAACGATCCTGAGATCGCGCATCTTTTCATTCATCATAACAAGGTTGTAACCAGCCGGCTTTTACCCGGGCTGAATGTTGTGACTAAAGAGTTGAAGGATGGTATCCGTGTGAATATAACCACGGATGAAGGGGTGCAATTCAAAAAGAAGGTTCATCTCTGTTTCGGAATGTTTCCGGAGAAAGGGGTCCAGAAGATCATCTTAAAGGTTGATATTAAAAAGAATTCAAGTATATCTGTACTGGCTCACTGTACTTTTCCAAATGCTGTGGATATTAAACATATTATGGAAGCAGAGATCAATATCGGTGAGGGTGCCCGGTATTCCTATTTTGAACGGCATGTACATGGGGACAAGGGGGGAGTAAAGGTCTTTCCAAAGGCAAAAGTCATAGTTGAAAAAAAGGCAGTGTTTAAAACCGAATTTGAACTCTTGAAAGGAAGGGTCGGATTGATCGACATTGATTATGAGACAATTTGTAAAGAAGAAAGCGTGATGGAAATGAATGCCCGAATAGATGGAACGGGTAATGATATCATTAAGATCAGGGAGACCGGCCATCTTGAAGGAAGATCCTCCAGGGGTGTATTGACATCACGGGTAGCTGTACGGGGCAGTGCCAAAGCTGAAATTTATAATAAGATAACCGCTTCAGCACCCTATGCCAGAGGTCATGTGGATTGTAAGGAGATCGTCCAGGATAAAGGTGTCGCTTCTGCTGTTCCCATAGTGGAGGTAAATGACCCAAAGGCGCATGTGACCCATGAAGCAGCGATCGGAAGCGTAGATTCCAAACAGCTGGATACATTGATGTCCAGAGGTTTGTCAGAAGATGAAGCAGTAGATCTGATCATTAAAGGACTATTAAGTTGAATGAAAAAAAGAAAGTGAAAAACCGGATCAATAGCGTTCTTTTTATTTGTACGGCTAATTCCGGCAGGAGCCCGCTGGCAGAATATTTTTTTAAAGATCTGTGTGAAAAGAGAGGAAAAGTATTAAAGGTATCCAGTGCTGCTACCAATTATTATAATGTTGGAATTGCAGAGAACTCTGTGCAATTATTGAGAGAGGATAATATTGATTCATCAGGGCATATTCCGAAAGTGATCACGGAGGACATGTTGCAGGATTTTGATTTGATCCTTGTAATGGATTCTTCCCATATTGAAAAGATAAATGACCGGTTTCCATTCGCAGGGGAAAAGACTTTTTTATTGTCAGAATACACGACAGGTGAAAGATGCGATGTTGAAGACCCTGTAGGGTCGGGGTTAAAAGAGTACAGGGCCGTTTATAATGAGATAAAAGGATACCTGAATAAATTAGTTGAAATGATATAAATATTTTTTATTTATATAATAAGGCTGTTGATTTATATAGTTAAAATTTGAAAACAACAGACTTAAAAGTCTGTTTCTACATTTTTTTTTGAAATAATTAATTAGATTGACAGCTTGAATGGTGTATGTTCAATGAAAAGTAAAAATCAAACAGGAGAGAATAGATGAAACAGATCTGGGTTAATAGTATTCCTTATAACAAAGATATAATCACGACATCGCTTGAGAATGGTGCCACAGGGGTCTTGATCGAGAATAAGGATATTAAGAAAGTGAGGGAACTGGGCAGAATTATGGTAATAAGCGATAAAGACGGTGATCTGAAAATAGGTAAAGATGTGCATATTATTGAGATAAAGAATAAACAGGATGAAGAACAAGCAGCAGCTATGAGTAAAAGGAGTATTGTGATCGTTAAAACGACTGACTGGACGATCATTCCTCTTGAGAACCTGATCGCCCAGGGGGGGGAGATCTTTGCCAGTGTGAGTTCTGAAAAGGAAGCACTTACAGCACTGGAGGTTCTTGAAAAAGGTGTTGCAGGGATCCTTATTGATCAAAAGGACCCTAAAAAGGTAAGGAAGATATTAACTTCTGCGATGAGTTTTTCATCTGAAAAATATTCTCTGGAGGAAGTTGTTATAAAGAGTGTTGAACCGCTGGGCCTGAGTGACAGGGTCTGTATTGATACAACCACTAATATGAAGAAAGGAGAAGGAATGCTTACCGGGAACAGTGCATCATGCCTCTTCCTGGTCCATTCCGAAAGTATAGACAATCCTTATGTAGAAGCAAGGCCTTTCAGAGTAAATGCAGGTGCTGTTCACGCTTATATTTTAACGCCCGGGAATAAGACCAGGTATCTTTCAGAATTAAAGAGCGGAAACAGTGTACTTATCGTAAATCAAAAAGGGGAGACGTTTATCAGTTATGTAGGACGGGTAAAGATTGAAAAACGGCCTATGCTTCTGGTGAATGCTGCAGAGCAGAAAGGAGATAAGGATTATTCAGTTGTACTTCAGAATGCCGAGACTATCCGGTTGACCAGAAAGAACGGGACCCCTGTTTCCGTGGTTCATCTGAAAAAAGGGGACAAAGTCTTAGCTTACATAGAAACTCAGGGAAGACATTTTGGGGTTAAAATTCAGGAGACAATTACCGAGAATTAATAGTAGAGGAAATAATAATTGTGTAAAATGAGCTTTTAAAGGCAGATACGACTGGTATGCGCGTTATTTTGTATCCGAATTACAATTAAATTCCTTAGTTAAACTTAAAAATGGTTAAAATTATTCATTTTTGAGATTTAATTGACATATCAACAAAATGAGGTATAATGATAAATATGTGGAAAAAAGTATTATTAAAGATATTAAAATACTCTGCACAGATCCTACTTTTTATTATTTTAATCGCGTTTTTAGCTAAATCAGGGAATACGCCCGCAGTCTTTCCCAAAGCATATGTAGAGAAAATAGTTGAGTATACAGACAGAACATTGATCGCATTTAATTTGATCCGGGATGAAAAGCTTATAAAAAAGTATGCTATGAAGAAACAAAAAAGCTCTACACAAGAGGATACTCTGGTATACAATGAAAAACATAAAGCAGGTCTTTTTAACAGGATCTATAATTTTCTTTTTATGAATAATTATGAGATGTCCATTGTTGATGAATTGAACAAGACAGCTGCTACTCTGAATCAGTATATTGACCAGCAGTTAAACAAGTTGAAAAATATAATTGGCAGTACATTCGTTAATAATATTATTAATGAGAAAGAGTTGAATATTAATAATGAAGAATCCTATTTTTTATTGAAGAATATGATATCAGGGTTTAAGAACATTGAAGGATTCTATATTGTTAATGATGCAAATAATGTCATCGCAGGGTTGCATAAGGAAGATGCCTTTAAACTTAATGCAGGGCAGATAATCAATAAACTTGATAATGAGAGGACTTTTATAGATGTTTATGAATATAACAATAAGCCATATTTTATCTATTTATTAAAGAGTTACCAGAAGGATATGAATATTCTTTTTTTATTGGATCCCGCTTACTTTAATATTGGATTCAACAATATTAATGTAGCACACAAGGTCTTTCTTTTTAACAGAAATTATAAGATCCTCAATTCTAATATTCAGGATGAAGATTTTGAAAAGGAACTGGAGGGGAGTATCCGGCTTGGATTCCTGAATAAAGGAAAAACGAAGTATAAGATCAAAAATTTGAAGTTAAGGAATATTAATTTATACGCCGGTATTCTTTTTGAGAAATATCCCACTGTTAGTATATTATTAAATATATTAAAACTGCTGGTTTTTCTCGGTGTCGTCTTTCTCCTGTTCGTCGGCTGGAAGTTTCTGTATAAGAAAGTAAAAGATATAAATATAAACAGGAAACCCTCTCAGCTGGAGCTTGTTACAGGAGCTTTAATGGAGGTTGCAAAAAGCATTAAAACTGTAGTCGGTTCCAGGACAGAAAAGGCTGTCACGCTGGATGCGAGTAACATAGAAAAGCTCATCGCAAAAGTCTCGGAGCAGTCCCTGCAGAATGACACAGGAGAGTTCGATTTTAATAAAATAAAAAGTAAGAAGAAGGAATCCAAGGGATGGAAATTAATAGAACCAAATTAATACTTAGTTTGATATTCTTTCTGCTGCCCGGGGTCATGCTCTCAGAAGAATATCGAGGATATAACCTCCCCTTTTATGATAAAGGAATAGGAGGCACTCCTTCAGGATTAGGAGGAGCATTTGTCAGTATTGCAGATGACGGAAATGCCCCTTTCTATAATCCGGCGGGATTGCCGGATATTCAGAAAAAGATCATCAGCCTTAATTATCGAAGCAGTTTTATCGGAAGTGAAAATCTTATCTATATCAGCTATTTATATAATCCCAACCAAAAATCGGGTTTAGGATTTTCATTTATATGGTCCAGCATCGGCGACCTTCAGATCTATGATGAGGCCCAGCAGATCAAGGGGTCATATAATGTGTCACATATACTCGTCGGGATAAGCTATGGCCGGGCCCTTACTAAAGGGATCAACATCGGATTAACAGTAAAGTATTTTACCCATAATGTTTATTCATATTCAGGGAACAATCTGGATTCTGATTTTGGGGCACTCTTCAAACTCCTGCCGACATTACGGTTTGGACTGACTGTACAGAATTTCATTCCCATGGGATATAAGCTCCGTGAAACAGATGAGGATATCCCTTTAACGATTAAATCAGGATTAAGTTTTCTTCTATTTAAAGGGAGGGTCATGCTGGCATACGATATCGAGAAAACCATGCTCTCCTCTTTCGAGGATACTGCATTCGTGCATCATATCGGAATGCAGTTCACTCCGTTAAAATACATTAATTTAAATCTCGGATATGACCTGAGGAATTTTTATCTTGGAATAAATTTGAAACTGGAAACTTTCTCTTTCTATTCCGGTACAATAAGAAATAAAGATGCGGGGAACCTGAATTTTGGTGCCTCCTATACTTTTGCTGAGTATAAGGCGGGGAAGGGAGGCGTGGATGCCGAGATGGAGACTTTTTATGAAGGGATAGTTGCATATCAGAATAAAGACTACCGTACGGCCATTAAGCACTTTCAGAATGTGCTGGGTAAACGATATGATCCTACTGCTGAGTACTATTTGAATAATTCAAAGGCGTTTCTGGAGTCAGAAGAATGGATGTCCGAGGAAGAAAAAGTAATTGTAGGGATGAAACTTGAACTGGCCAAGAAGTATGTTAACCAGCAGGAATACGGGAAGGCTATTTCCGCTTTACGGGATGTTGTTAAGGTCAATCCTGCAAATGAAGAAGCAAATGAATTATTGGTTAAGACCAAGAATATGGTCCAGAAAGATGTTGAAAAGATATATGAAGAAGCACGGGCGTTATTTGATAAAGAACAGAACAAGGAATCTTTGAATAAATGCAACATGGCTTTAAGCTTGAATCCGGAGCATGATCCCAGCCAGGAGTTGAAAAAAGAGAATGAAAAGATATTGAAAGTCGAGTATGATTCTGAATATCAGGAGAAGCAGGCAAAAGATGAAGCCGAGGCCATGTATAATGCCGGGTTGGAGAGTTTTAAAAATGAGAACTGGATAGATGCGATCGACAAATTTAAAAGATCATACGAACTGGTAAAGGATGATGAAACGAAAAAATACCTTGATAGTGCCAGGAAGCAGCTTCAAGAATCAAAGTCAACGGAAAAAAATAAGAAAGAATCCGATGTGCACTTGAAGCTGGGAATTAAATTATTTGAACAAAATAAGATCAAGGAGTCTGTTGAGGAATTTGAGAAAGCTATTAATCTATATCCCCGGAATGAGGAAGCACAAAAATATCTGAACGAATCACGGGCAAAATATGATGACCTGATAAGGGTACCATTGGAAAAAGGGAAGCTGGCTTTAAGAGAGAACAAGATCGCAGATGCTATCGGTAATTTCGAAAAGGTCCTGGTTATTGATCCGGATAATGAGATAGCAAAACAATTCCTGAAAAAATCCAGAGCCCTGATCACTGATAGCATTGAGCTTAACCTGAAGTTAGGAAAAAAAGAGTTTGATCAGAATAATTATTCCAAGGCACTGGAACATTATCGCGAGGTTCTGAAGCTTGATAAAGATAACAAAGAGGGTAAAGAGGGAGCTGACAGGTCCTTTGCTAAGTTACAGACAGAGATCAAGGTTGTTTTTAATAAAGGTGTCGAAGCGTACAATAATAAGAAGTATAAAACCGCAGTTGAAGAATTCGAGAATGTGTTAAAACTTGATAAAGAGTATTCACCGGCTATCGATTGGCTTGAGAAAGCCAGAAGTAAGTATGAAGACAATAAAGTGACCCTGACAATTGATGAATATTTACAGAGCGGGAAGGAATACTTCCAGAATAAGAATTATAAGCAGGCTATGGTTTTTTTTAATAAAGTCCTGGAGCTGGATGGAAAAAATAAACAGGCCTCATCATATATAGAAATGTGTAACAGGGAGATAGCACAGCTGGGGAAACAAGAAGAGATAGCTAAAATAATTACAGATGGGCTGATCCATTTTAGGAGGAAAAAATTTAACGAGGCCATTGAAGTATGGCAGAAGGCAAAAACGATCGATCCTCAGAATCAAATAATAGATGATTATATAAAATTCGCACAAAAAGCAAAGGAAGAGAGTCTGAATAAGTTTTATAATGATGGCGTCACTTTTTTTAACGAAGGAAATCTTTTAAAAGCAAAGGAGAATCTTGAGAAAGCCTTGCAGACTAATCCCAACCATACAATAGCCCGTCAGAAATTGGCAGAGGTTAAAAGTGCGATCTTCGAGATCAGCAGTAAGGCAAAGAAGGACGGGAAGGGTAATTTTAACAACGGTGATTATGACAAAGCTCTTGAGAGCTTTGAGATCGTCTTGAAATATGAAAGTGAGAACGAAGAGATAAGTGATTATCAGGAGATGACGATCAAGATCCAGGATTTATTAAAAGACGGAAGGGCTCATTTAGATAAAGATGATTACATCGAAGCGATCGAAAGTTTCAACAATGTGCTTGAGTATAATAAAAATGATGCCAAGGCAAAAGAGCTTGTACGCCAGGCCCTTTTAAAAGGCAAGAAACAAGCTTCAAAGTGGTTTAATGACGGCCTTGACTATTACAAAAAAGGAGAATTAAAGAAGGCTCAAAGCCGTTTTTCAAGTGTGCTGAAAGCTGATCCCAATCATGAGGAAGCAAATAAACAGCTGAGTGAGGTCGAAAAGGAGATCGACAATAAGGTGAGATCATATTATAAAACAGGTCTTGCTTATTATGAACAGAAAAACTATAAGGACTCGATCACCGAATTTAACAAGATCCAGGACCTGAAAGGTAATTATAGAGATTCAAGGATCCTTCTGGCAAAAGCCTCAAAAATATATGATCAGCAGACATCTAACCAGAGACAGGTGTCACAACAGAAAGTGCAGGAGTTTCTCTTTTCAGGAATTAAATTATATAGGGATGGGAAATTAAAAGAAGCAATTTCTGAATGGCAAAAAGTTCTGAAGGTTTATCCGAATCATTCTAAAGCAATTAAATATATTAACCGGGCAAAGTATAAACTGTCACAGCTGGAAAAATTGAAGTAATTTATATGGCCTCGCTAAAAAGGGTATTTGGAAATAACTAGGATGAAATATAAGGATTATAAGACATTATTCGTGGTTTTGCTTGTGTTTATCTTTCTTGTCCTGTATAATATCGGAAAAGCCCAGGAAAAATGGAGGTCGATCGTTACCAGTGACGGACTTCCTAACCGTTTTATTAAAGATGTCAAGACAGACGGTAAAAAAGTCTATATTGCAACGGCGAACGGAGTTGCCATATATGATAATGTCAGGAAAAAGATCATTAAAGTACTGCAGGAAAAAGACGGACTGGGAAATAATTATGTAAGTGCTCTGGCAGTTGATAAAGATCATTTATGGATAGCAACGGATAATGGATTGAGCCGTTTTGATAAAAAGACTGAAAAAATCGTTAATTTTACCAAGAATGACGGCCTTGTGGATAATAACCTCAGTGCTGTTGTCGTTGACGGTGACTTTATATGGGTAGGAACGAAGTTCTGGGGAATAGGCCGTTATGATAAAGCGATCAACAAGTGGCAGACATTTTCTGTTATTAACGGACTGGTAGATAATGCCATTAATTGTATGCAGGTAGAGGGTTCTTTTCTGTGGGTCGGTACTAAAAATGGGCTCAGTTATTATGATAAGATTACCGGATTATGGGGCGGATACGATACAACTCAGGGATTGCAGGAGGGAAATATTCGTTCAATAGAGATTTCAGGGCAGTTTCTCTGGCTTGGAACCATCAATGGGTTGATACGCCTTGATAAATATGAGGAAACTTTTAAATTGTATACCACTGAAGAGGGGTTGGCTGATGATTATATACAGAGCCTGACCCTGGATGGGATTTATTTATGGATCGGGACTTTTAGCGGGGTAACCAGGTATAATGTTGTAGAAGATAACTGGTTTACGTACACATCCAAAGACGGGTTGATCGAAAATTCCGTAAGTGCTATGGATGTAGATGGAAACTATATCTGGTTTGAAACAGATGGAAGCGGTATCAGCGTTTTTGATAAAGAGATCCCGCAGGCCTATATCAGTCCTTCCAGTTTTTACAGCAAAGCCGGTGAGATCATGCTTCTTGGAACAGCTTATGATTATAATAATATCAGTTCATATGAAATTGATTATAAAAATGAAGCAATGAAAAGTTTTGTTGCAGCAGGAGTAACAAAACTGGGATCCGGTAATGTCATCGATGATGATTTGGCCCGGTGGGATGTCCGTAAACTCTTTAATATCAATTATGATGTCCGCCTGTCAGTCACGGATAAGAACGGCCAGAAGAATACAGCGATCTATTCCATTACAGTAGATACCAAACCTCCCCAGATCACACTGAATATATTACCTGAAGCTGTAAAAGTACCCACGGTGTTTTTAAGGGGAACTTTTATTGATGATAATATTGCCAAGATCCTGATCAATATCAATGATAAAACTAAGGAGAAAGCGGATCTGAACAGGATCTTAAAGCAGTATTCAAAAGAGATCCCTCTGACAAAGGGTTTGAACAATATTAAAATTATTGCCTATGATATTGGTAACCTTTCCTCCGAGGTCAATACAAAAATTGTATATGATAAAGAGAAGCCGATCATAGCACTTGACCCGTATACTAAAAAGTCAAAAGAGAGAGAAGCCAGGATAAGCGGCAGGATCATGGACAGCGGGATCCAGCGGATCGTTCTTAATCCCGGTAATGAAGAGATTCCTTATACAAAACAGGATGACGGATCTTTCCTTTTCGATTATGAGCTGAAGCTGGAACCGGGATTTAATAAATTTGAGATATCTGCATATGATTATGTCGGTAATAAAACAGTT
>JAHITG010000143.1 GCA_018817865.1 Spirochaetota bacterium | reverse complement strand
CTAAAAAAGATATTGTAGAAAAAATACGTACTATTGAAAGCGATTGTGAAAATTATTTTGATATATGGCGTTTAATTTGGGATCAAAATATATTAAAATATAAAGGGCAGCACTGGCTTGAATTGAATCTTGAAAGCAGGGAATGGCAATCGAGTAAACATAATTATCAGGATATTGACCAGAGATACCCAACACCGACAACCAATATAGTTGGCGATAAGGTCAAAACCATAAAATCGGATACAGTTAGGACATTTCCATTTCCGTATGCTAAAAATCGAATTAAGTCAGAACTTGCAAAAAGAGCGGCTAATTTTGCAGATATATCCATAAAACATTATCTTAAAAAACCGTATAAAAAGAATACTGCAAATAGAGTAAATTGGTGTCTCATTACCGGCGGATGTATAATAATTCCATATTGGAATCTTAATACCGGTAAATATCTTCAACAGGAAAAAACTAAAATTGAAAAAACAGAAGAAATAATAGATATAAAAATTTGTGCAGACTGTGAAACAGTGAATCCGCCCGAAGCGGTGAATTGTCAGAATCCGCAATGTAACGGTATGAACCTTATTCCTGAAAAAATTCCGATGCCGGTTGAAAAGGAAGTGCCTGTTTTGGATAAAGACGGGAATCCTAAAATGGAGACAATACCATTAGGCGATCCGGCACATAAAATTACATCATACTATGAATGGTTATTCGATCCTTTTGCCGAGGAAATTGAGGATTGCAGTTGGATTATCCGAAGGCGGCTTGAGACCGTAAAATGGGTAAAAGATCAATTCCCTGAAAAAGCCGATGAAGTAGAAACCGATTCCAGTGTTTGTGATAAATACTGGCATATTCATAGATTTAACAGTTGGGTATCCGGCACTGTTCAATTAGATTATGATGCAAGTAGTTATTTGAAAAATTTTATGGAAGATACTATTGATATTACCGAATATTGGGAATTGCCGGTTGGATTAAAAGATAAAGGTCAGCATGTAATGTTGGCAGGAAAAGTAAAACTTAAAGATGAAGATTTCCCGTGGGAAGATAGGAAGTGGCATTTTATCCATGATCGGTACGATAAAGATCCCGGTACGTTTTACGGTAAGTCTCTTGTAGGTACTATTGCCCCGAAAAATGATATTGTAAATCGTACGGATCAACAAATATTATGGAATCAGCAAATGCTTATTGATCCGATTATTATAAATCCACAAGGAAGTCAAGTTGAAGATACATCGTTTTATGGTGATTTAGGAAGAATAATAAGACCAGTTCCGGGTGCTGAACCATCTATTATGCAAGGTGGCGGAACAGGGCTTCCCGTTCAGGTGTATGAAAACAGAAAAATTCATGTTGAGGATATAGACCGATTAAGCGTATCCGACCCGATGGGAGGGAATCTTCCTGGTGGACGGACACCGGCAGCATCAATAGAGCTTATGCTTGAAAGATCATCTGCAAAGTTATCTGACTTTACTATTATCCTGGCAGATAATACAGAGCTACTGTGTTGGGAATATATTATGCTTATCCGGGATAATATGAAGGATGAACGGAAGAGAAGTATAATTGGCGAGGAAGATGAATATGAAATAGAGGCGTTTAATGGTGAAATGCTAAAGGGCGATCCTGATTTTGAGGATGGAGGTATCCTGATTGAAATAAATCCCGATGGTTTATATCCGACAAGCAAAGCCGCCGATAAACAGCATTTTATGGAGTTACTGCAATATCAGGCGGTTAATCCACAAGACCCGTTTGTGAAATCGAAAATGTTTAAATTATTCGGACTTGACCGTGAGGGATTAAATGAATCATTTAATCTTGACGTGTCGGCAGCAAGACGTGAAAATCTTGAAATGGAACGTGGTATGAATGTAATTATGAAAAATGCAAAGTATAATAATCCCAATATGGTAAGTGGAATGCAACCACAACAGATTCAACAAATGTTACAACAAGATCCAACAATAGGACTTCTTCCTGGTGAGAACAAGGCGATTCATGCGGAGATTCACCGGCAGGATATACAGAAGGAAAAGTTTAATGAATTAGACCCGAAGGTTCAACAGATGAAATTAATGCACTATCAAATGACGACTATGGCTTTACAGGCTGACCAGATGAGACAGATGGAAATGAAAGCCGTTATGGCACAGGCAACGAGGGGAGCACCTGCGCAATGAGCGAGCAAGTCGAACAATATAGAAATATAAAAGATTTGGCAGAAGAAGATTATTGGGGGGTATTTCGACAAAGAATAAAGGATATAATTATAGTTAAAAATGGAGTGCTTATAAAACTTATGTCTGATAAGTCGGTTTTTATTCATACAGAGGGTGAATATAATAAAGGGATGTTTTTAAAAGTAATTGATACAAAAGATATTACTGAGATTTTAAAAGTTATAAAATAGATTTTTTCACGTGACGAATCCAAGCACGGATTTGTCATTACAAGATAAGAGTAATTTTAAAAGGGTTTTTATCCTTGCCAGCACGGCAGGACAGAAGCCCTTTTTTCGTTTAAACCACGCTGCCCACGAGACGTTATCGTGGAGTAATGAAGTAATCGGTGTATGACCGTAATCATGCAAAAGGAGGAATATGTATAATCAATTTTTTGAAGCGGATACCGGAAATAATCCCGATGGCGTTATAACTGAGACACAAACTAAAACGCTTGAGCAGGTGCAAACTGAATTGAAAGCCGAACAGGAAAAATATAGCAATTTACAGAAAGCCCTGAGTCAGGAAAGAAGCACAAGTCAGCCAATTAAACAGGATTATGAACGAATTATGACGGAAGGTAAGTTTGTTTTTGAAAATCCTACTGTTGAAAATTTGGCAAAGTTTTTTCATGTAGATGAAAATACGATGCGTCAAAAACTCGGTCCCACTCTATCTAAAAAGGTTGATGAATTTGCTGAATCAGGTGAAGATGAAATTGTCGATCCTGCTATAAAGAAGCTGATGAATAAGGTTGACGAAATCAGTAATACGGCTCAAAAGGCAATAGAACGGGCGGACAGGCTTGAAGCGGAACAGAAAAAAAGCAATCAAAGGCGGGAACAAGATACTTTTAATAAGACAATTAATGATGCCATGAAGGAACACTTTTCCGATTATCCAAAAGAAAGACAAAAATTGATTTATCTGGATTTGATTGTTGAAACAGGTGCGAATGGAATTGAAAAAGCAATTGAAATTGTAAAGAATGATGTAAAAAATTTTAAGAGCTTAGCACAGAAGGAAATTACAAAAACTGCTGCTGAAATTGCGGCAAAAACGGAGACACCCCCTTCTGGCGTAAAATCCAGAAGTGAAACGGAAAAACCAAAACATAAAACAATGAAAGATCTTGAAAGAGAAGCTGACGAAAAATGGGATAAAATTATTAAAGAGGTTGAAAAGGCTTCGGTGTCTCCCTAAACATTAATAATTAAAGGGAGTAAATAATAATGACTGATGGGTATTACATAAGTGCACTTTCCGGTGCATTAAAGCGTGAATATGATCCAATATTACAGGAAATGAATCGGCTTGATGTCGGAATTTATAAGCGGATTAATAAGGCTAAGAATTACAGATCAACCGGTGCGGGATATTATTTTTTTGGCTACCCAATGAATAACCGACCCGATAAAAACAATGGGCGCCGCAATCGACATTAAACACAAAGCAACCATCGAAGCTGCTATCAAACCTATTGTTGTCTGCATACTTCCCCCTTGGTTAACAAGAGATCGTCGATCCTGTGGCCTCTCAGGAAGCCTGGCGATGTGTTTTAATCAAAGTCCGTAACGTTTTTATGGCATTCTTTGCAGAGCGTTAT
>JAHITG010000142.1 GCA_018817865.1 Spirochaetota bacterium | reverse complement strand
TCTGGATACGAGGTGATTCAGGCAGCGAGAGGTTCAAGATGAGATTTGAGGACGCCTCGAGCAGGTTTTGCGAAATGGAAATTTCCAGATATTCCCGGGGAGGGATCGGGAATATCTGGCAGAGAATAAAGGTGCCGGTGAAAGATATAGATCAAAAAGCTGTTAACAGCGATGCTTTGAAGAGGCTTATCTTTATGAAAAGTGATCAACAAACAGGTGCCGGAACACTCTTTATTGATCAGATAATGTTTGCAAATGAACCGCCTCTTTTAACCTTAGAGGACAATTCAGGCAGTATCATTAAGAGGCTTTTTTTATCATGCAACTCATTCGTTATCTACGGTGATCAAACCGAGAAAGTCATATTTAATTTTGTCCTGTCCAGAAGTGCTAAGATAAGGATAAGAGTTTATGACATTACAGGGCGCATAATAAGGACTCTTCTTTCAGGGGAGTCATACCTTACATCGGGATCACATGTTGTGAAATGGGATGGAAAAAATGATGTGGGAAAACCTGTCCAGAGAGGTATATACCTTTTCCAGTTGTATGCAGAAGATGTACAAGGAAAAAGTGAGAAGAAGATGAACGTCCTGGAAGGGCGTTAAGAGTTTTATTTAGGGTTTGATCCCTTTCAGGGATTATGTGAATCGAGTCCCTATATTTATAATGATCTTTGGTTTTTAGCATTACTATGGAGGTATTATTATGGTTAGAACGCATAGAATACGAAAATATTTGGCTATTTTCCTGCTGTGCGCTGTTATTATATTTTTATCCGGTATGGATTTAAAGGCAGGAGCTTTTGATAAATTCGGTGTGGGTGCACGACCCATAGCATTAGGCGGTACTTATCTGGCTTATGCCAGGGGTCCGGAAACCCTCTTCTGGAATCCTTCGGGACTTTCCCTTGCGGACAATCCTGAATTGACCGCAATGTATTCAGACCTTTATTCTCTGGATCTTCTCAATTACTGGTACCTGGGATTTACATATCCTGATGTGGCTTACGGCAATATTGGTATAGGTATGATGTATCTTGGAACATCTAATAACCCGATGCTCGGGAACCTGGAGCATTCCCAGAATACAGTGATACTCTCATATGCATACAGCATCTCTCCATACATAAACCTGGGATTGAGTATAAAGACGCTCTTTGTCCGTTCATCAAAAGAGGCAATGGGATTCGGGTTTGACCTGGGTATTCTTTCAAAGATTACCGAAACCTTGAGGGTCGGGGTTATGCTGAACGATTTTACGGATACGCGGATAAAATGGGCAAAAGAGACAGGCATAACTGGACCGGCAGAAGATATAATAGAGAGGGACCTGGGAGCCGGGATCTATTTTCAGCCATTTAGATTTGCATTTTTTTTAATTGATTATACAGGGGTTTTAACAGGTAATGAGTCGCTCCATTCAGGGATAGGGATCATACCCATAGAGCATGTCAGTATAAGGGGCGGTCTTTATCAGCAGGGTAATGAATACAATTTTACTTTTGGGTTCGGCATAGACTGGAAGAGGTGGCAGTTTGATTATGCCCTGAACAGTCATTTTGAACTGGATCCGACAAGCATATTTTCAATCAGCTATAAATTCGGAGATATCAATAAAGGTGATAAATAATAGACAGATCACGTAAAAATAAATCAGGAGGCATTGTGATGGTTAAAAAAATATTAACAGCATTACTATTTTTCATATTAGGAGTAAACCTGTTTCAGCTTGAGGCTGAAAAGCTGAAGCTTGAAGTTGCTGATTTTGACACCGGAGAAGTTAATGATCTCGGAGGAAAATTTTCTATAAATGTTAAGGAGCCGTCCACACTTAAATATACCTTTGATAAGGTTCAACCCTTGGGCAATACCGGAAGGTCCTTAAAATTAATTTATAACAAGCAGGGGGATGAGAGGCACTGGATCGCCTGGTGGACCTATCTGGAAAGGGATATAAGAGCCTATGATTCTTTCAGTTTCTGGGTGAAGGGGGAAAGCGGAAAGGAGAATTTCTCAGTAACACTCTCTGAAAGTGAAGAGAAGACAGCGTCTCTGTATCTTGAAGACTTTCTTCCCGGCGGGGTGCCCGCCCAATGGCAGAAGGTGACGATCCCCCTAAAGAGTTTTCTTGAGAATTTTGCCGTACCTCCGGAAAAGATCGAGACGATCGTGTTAGGATTTCCCGAATTCGGGGAGGGTACATTATATATAGATAGTATAGCTTTTGAGAAGGAGCCACAAGGAGAGAAAAGAGAGGTCAGGGTGAACGGGTTTGATGATGAAAATCCGAACCTTATATATTATACAAAAGTATCAGGGGAATGTGAAGTCCGTCTTGATTCCGCAAAACAGGCAAAAGCAGGACAGAACTCCCTTAAACTTATGTATAAACTCGAATCTTTCTATTCTTATCAGGCAAAGGCGGGATTTATCTATAAACCTGACAGATTATTAAGCTTAACAGGTGCAGAAAGGGTTCACATATGGGTCAGAGGTGACGGTTCTGGAAATCGGTTCTATATGAATATTACTGACATGAACGGTGAACTTTTCAGTTATCAGGATAACAATGTGCTTTACCATGATGAATGGAGGAAGGTATCGGTTCCCATAAGTGATTTCAGGAATGAGGGAGTATCGAAGAAAAGCCTGAATACATCCGGGATCAGTTCTATTGAGATAGGAGTTGCCGGGGTGAAAAGAGGGACGCATGACAGTTATATCCTTGTGGATGAGCTGACGGTTTCCGGCAAAGGCCTGAAAATACCTTTAAAGAAAGACAAAATACCGGAAATGGAGAGAAGATATTTAAAGTGGCATTCGTTAAAGTTCTTAAAGGAGGTAAGGTCTGAAACAGAATTCTGGAATACAGAGGCAGGCGGTTTGCGGATGTTCCAGAATTTTATATTGAGGACGGATTTTACTTATAAAAATTTTAACTTTCAGGGGGATGTTATAATATATGGAAGGCTGAGGCCTTTCCATGAAAGCGGGTATCTTGATCCAGATGATAATGAGAAAGAATTAAGGTCAAAAGATTATGATATTGTGGGAAGGAACCTGAAACTCAATATCCTGGATCCGGCAGATGGGGTGGAAAGGATCACATTCGGGAATATTTACATTGACTATGACAAGTACACGGTT
>JAHITG010000141.1 GCA_018817865.1 Spirochaetota bacterium | reverse complement strand
TTTAAAGAAAAAGAGGACTGCATCCTCTATTCCAGTGGATTGGGAGGCAATTACGGGGCCATACAGGGGATACTGCGGAAGGATGATATCTTTATCCTGGATGAAAAATGCCATAAGAGCCTTGTGGACGGCGGTACGCTTTCAGGCTCCAAGATGCTCTTCTTCAGGCATAATGACATTGACCACCTGACTGAGATGCTGGAGAAGAACAAGGGAAAGAGGACGCTGGTGGCGATTGAAGGCGTTTATTCCATGGACGGGGACCTGGTAAAGCTCCCTGAAGTAGTAGAAGTATGTGAAAAATATAATGCAGCAATATATATTGATGAAGCTCATTCTACCTTGATGTTCGGCAAGAACGGAAGGGGAGTGGCTGAGCATTTCGGCCTGGAAGATAAGGTCGGTATTACTTTTGGTACCCTGAGCAAATCATTCGGCGGTGTGGGCGGATTTATCTGCGCCAATAAAAGGATCATCCGCTACTTAAAAGGGTATTCTTCACCGTATAATTTTTCCTGTGCTCCTTCTCCGCCTGTGGTAGCGGGCCTGATCAAAGCACTGGAAATTGCAACGCGCGACTCTTCTCTGCGTGATAAGCTCTGGGAAAATGTGGACTACTTTAAAAAACAGCTCCTGGATATGGACCTGAACCTGGGCGGAACAGAATCACAGGTCATCCCGATCATTATCGGCCCGTCAGGCGAGAAGCTTTATAAAATGGCAGCTGAAGTGCAGAAGAGGGGACTCTTTCTTCAGCCGGTAGATTTTCCTGCTGTTCCGGCCAATTCGAGACGGTTCCGTATATCGGTCTCATCCCAGCTTACGAAAGGGGAGATCGATGAAGCCTGCAATATCATTAATGATGTCATTGCAAAGGGCCTGAAGAAGTAGAAATGGACTATGAATCCTTATTAAAAGAGTTCAGGAAAAAACCAATAGTTGAATTCAACAGTCTCGCACAAAAGACTTCATTCAATAAAGAAGATATTCATAAGATCATCCCTCACCGGGATCCGTTCCTTTTGGTGGATACGATCACGGGAATTGACCTGACACAGGAAGTTATCACAGGAGAACGATATATATCCCCTGATGAACCTCTATTCAAGGGGCACTTTCCGGATTTTCCTGTCTATCCCGGTTCACTCCAGCTGGAAATGGTGGGCCAGCTAGGCCTCTGTCTCCATTATTTTATTGAAAAAAAGAGTACCCGGATCGAAGAAGGGGCATCCCCTTCCGGTGTGCGTGCTACCAGGATCATCGGCGCCCACTTTCTCCAGCCAATACTGCCGGACAGAACTGTACGGCTGATCGCAAAGAAACTGGAGTATGACACCTTCTTCGGAACCATCATCGGCCAGGTCATCTCCGATGAGAAGGTCTGCAGCGTCTCGATCAGCGAAGTCTGCTTCACGGACTAAGTGGAATTTATTATTAGCCACGGAAAGACACAGAAGCTCACAGAAAAAAATTAAAAAATATTAAAAAAATTTCGTGATATTCCGTATGCTTCCTTGGCTCTATATTCATCCGTGTTTCTGTGTTTTCTGTGTACTTCTGTGGCTAATCTTAGAAATCATTTATTTCAAAACACTGATACGGGAGATCTTGCTGAAGAGCGATTTATCAGAGGATTCCTTGCCAAGGTCAAGGCCCGTGACCACGATCTGTTTAATGTACACTTTCTTTTCTTCTTTTCCTTCCCTTTTTTTAAAAGCCCATTTATTATGAATGACATAATGGCCCCCGTTGTATTTTCCCGCATACAGCATGACATGGCTGGGAGTGTGATAGTACAGTATAGCCTGAAAAGGTTTTAATGTGTTCATGACCCTTTGCTTCTGATCCGGCTGTCTGGATCTTACACTCTTTTTTTTCAGGACCTTCATCTGCTGCAGGGAATTCCTGGGAAGGTTCAGCCCCATGGTCAGAAAGACGCGCCGTATGAAGGAGGAGCAGTCTGTTCCGTATTCAAACCCGCCCCAGGTATAGGGCATACCGATCATTTTAAAGGCCTGGCGGGCCACATTATTCGGAGTGCATTTCAGATATTCCATATTTACCCGGTCGTCTTTTTTTATATAGCCTAACCGGAATTTAAGTTTGCCATCCGGCCTGTTCGCCGGGATCTTGACGATGTAGTGATGAGCGTTATCCCGTACTAACGGCAGTTTTGAGCCCATGTGGATAACGGTCCGTGTCCGGTTGAAAGAGATAGAAGAATATACAGGCACTTCCCATCCTGTTGCCATTACAAATTTACTGCTTTGAATGAATTTTTGCACCTCTTGTTTACTGTATGTCCATCCTGCATCCGAAAGACGGAACCATCCCCGTCTGTATGCGGAAAGCCCGTATCCCCATTTTTTATCAGCGGATGTATGGAGGAGGGTAAGGACTTCCCCGGTATCCAGATAGGTTACATGTATGACATCAAACGGATAATCATCCGGTTTTCTCAATATGATCCTGTCCGTGGGGAATGCCCGTAAAGATGTCGGTTTTACCACGAGGCAGTATTTTGTACTGACCTTTTTCTTTATGGATCCCAAAGCTGAAAGCTCCTGCATTTGTTTCCTGAATTCAGTCCCGTTAACAGGAGTACCGTCCTTATCATATTTTTTAAAGTGCTTTATCCAGGCCAGGTCCCATTTAAGAAATTGTTTGATCTCTCTTTTCGTGTACAGCGTTTTTTTCTGTAAAGGCCGGATCATAAGGTTCTTTTGGTAATTCTTACTGTTTATCTTTTTTATCTGTTTTTTAGTTAAAATTAATTTATCCGCATCTTTAATGCCGGACAGCCAGAAATCCGCATTCTGCAGTTCTTCATCCGGTTCATAAATATTGAACCGGGTCTCTCTTCTGCATGTTGAACCCCAGAGTAGCAGAGACAAAAGCACCATGATCATTATTTTAATTATCTGTTTCATTTCTTTATTTAATTTATCGGCAGGTTTATGACGGTGGTGTAGAATTTAATCGTTCAGCTATATTTTAAGATGAAAGCTGTTATATGTTATTTAAGGTCAAATGAGAGACTTCATAGAATTGAGGGCCCAGTTTTGTCAGTACTTCCGCTACATCCCTTTCATTTCCTTCTACTCCCAGTACGGCAAATCCTTTATCGCCCCTGTGACCCAGCTGAAGGTCAGCGACATTGATCTGCCTTGATGCCAGGGCGGATAAAAGGATCAGAAGAACCCCCGGTTTATCATTGTGAACGGTGAGGACCATCTGCTTTGAAACAGGGATAGGAAGGTCCACTCCATCGACCTGCAGTATGTAGAAGGGGGATTTTTTAAAGGGAGGCAGCTCTGTCTTTAGCTTGGGTTTCAGCTGTAAAAATCTTTCCTTTGCTGTTCCCATGACAAATTCGACTGCTTCTTTGATGGCCTTATCAGGCCCGGTCAGTTCCAGATAAGCGGTTGCTGTTCCGTCTTTCAACGGTATAAGATGAGCCGTGTCCACGTTGATCCCTTCTGATGCCAGCATATTAAAGAGGATGGAGAGGGTACCAGGTTTATCAGTATGACGGGCATAAAGGCAGGTGATCTTCTTATTGCTGTTATCCGGCGGTTCATCGCTGATCGTAATGGATTTCTCCTCTTTTCGAATACGGATCGCTTTATATTCTCCCAGAAGGACCGAATCCGGAAATACCTGCTGAAGGACCTTGAAAGGTCCGCCAAATGAAAATTTAGACAATTGAAGCCTTTCTCTTTTTTTAAACCTTAAATTCAGCATTTCAATACCCAGGTTCAGTATCTGAAAATAATGCATATTATTATCAGCAAGAGGCCTTTTTTCCGGTATTCCTTTTAAAAACGAGACATAATATTTGTATCCCGCTTCCATTGCTATTTGAATACCTGTTTTATGTTTCTTCCCTATCTGGTCCAGGTGATGTGAATCCGTCCCGATAGCAAGGGGTATTCCCAGTTTATATGCCTTTTTTAATATATTAATATCCGGAAAGGCTCCGCAGTTCTTATCCAGTCCTGAGAGGTTCAGGTCGATCGCAAAGTTATAGTCGCTGATCATTTCCAGAAGTGTCACCATACGGCGGGCAAGGTCATCACTTGAATGTTCAATATCCATGAGCGGTTTCGGCAGGGGAGCATAGGTCTTTGGGATGTCCAGGTGCCCGACAGCATGGATAAGGTCCCGGCAGGAATCGATCATTTCAATGAGTTCATCGATATATCCTGCCCAGAGTTCATATACGCTTCCCCTTGTTTTGATCAAAGAATCCGTCTCTTCTCTGGATCCGTCATAGGGGATCCCTTCCCTGGAAAAATGAACGGACCCTATCACAAAGTCAATGCCGGGTGCCTGAAAGATCTTTGCCCTGTTCCATTGCATGCCAAGCTCACTGCCAAGCCATTCCAGCTCGATACCGTACCGGACAGTGATCAGTTTATGATATTTCCTCCGGGCCTCCTCCATTATTTTAGAATAGTTGAAATAGGAGGCATCTCCGCGGACAAATTTAATGTCAGTATTCCGCTCAGTATGGTATCGAAAGCGTGTAAGCCTTGGTGTGTGGATAATGAATGTAATAGACGGAAAAGAGAGTGATATGGCTTTTTTAATGACAAGATCGAGATTATCTATTCCGTGTTTTATATGGTCTTCACCCGTACCGAGATGGATGCCGTGTGTTTCCCATATAAAAGGATCATCTGTTTTTCTTTTAATATCCGGTTTTTTCATTTTAATAATTATGACTGTTAATTAAAGAACTCCTTAATAATAATATTTTTTTTTTGATTTCCAATAAAAAAATATTATTATTATATTCTATGGATTTTTTTAATGAGATCGCTGAATTCTTATCAGAGAAGGATATTACCTTTATCGGTACCCATAAGAAGCAGTCGATCCGTTCCCTTCATCGTGAAGAAAGGAAAGGGATCACAAAGGCTGTATTGAAGAGGCAGCAGGATTTTGCTACGGGCCGATGGTGTGCGAGAGAAACCATAAAAAAGATGGGATTAAAGATCAGTCCTCTGCTTATGGGCAAAGAAGGGGAGCCTCTGTGGCCCAGGGGGATCTGCGGAAGTATTTCTCATTCGGACGGGGCATACTGTTCGGCCGGGGCATTTTTAAAGCATCACTCTTCACTGGGTATTGACATAGAAGAGAAAAACCGCAGGATCAATGACAATGCCGCAAAATTTATCCTTAATGAGGATGAGATCGAATGGATCAGAAGAAAAGGTAAAAAGAAGGATGAATATATTACATTAATTTTTTGTGCCAAAGAGAGTGTCTTTAAACTTTTTTACCCGCTTATAAAACGCAGATTTTTTTTCTCCAGCGTATCCGTTTTTCCGCCTTCGATAAACGGATATTTCTCCTATATCATTAAAAAAGACCTGAGCAGGATTTTTTCTGCAGGAAAAATATTCAACGGATACTATTTTATCGATCAGAACTGGGTCTTTACCTTATGCTATTTAAATGCATATGATATGAAATGATCTTCTGCTTGGAATATATAAAAAAAAGGGGACATGGCCGAAAAAGACCATATCCCCTTTTTGATTTTTAAATTAAATTTTTCTATTTATCAGTTAAAGAGTACCTGCGCATCGAATGTATATCCGATCCGAACTTCTAATCCATGCATAAAATCCAGCTCAGTTGACTCATAAGGTGCATCGCTTTTAACAGTTTGATACAGAATATCAGCTGTATATGTCCCGATAGCATATAAGCCTATATTTTTTAACTGGAATCCCAACCCCAGTTCCCCACCCCCATAAAGGGTTAGCAGGTCTGCATTAAAACCTGCCGGTTCATCATACATCAGGTAGGATGCGTGTATGCCGAAATTGATGATGAAATCGATGGGGCTTCCTTGAAGCTCTGTCACACCTCGTGACTGGAATCCCAGGCAGGGCCCCGTATATTTAGCCGCGTCAGCATCACCTGCTTTTAATTCCAGTGTTCTCCATGAAAAGTATGTGAGTTTGGGGTTCAGCTTGCCGTGGTTCCAGGAACGGAACCCGATCATAAGGTCCTTGCATTTTATTTGTAATTTAGCGGTTGTCTCCCCGGTAATAGTGCTGTTAGTGCCGTCAATGGTCAGGTCGGTCTCGACTTCCGTGCCTGTGTCCATGGTAAAGGTCCTTCCCTGGTAACCCAGGTACAGTGCGCTGAGGTAGACCCCGAACCGGAGGTCTGCATACTTCAAGTCTCCGGATTGCTTTGTCTTTGTCTCCAGTTCCTGTGTGCCGATAGTCTGATCCAGTGATGTGTTCAATTTGAAAAATCCTGCTGAAAACCCGTATGAAAATTCAAATCCGATCGGAGGTGAGTTAAAGAGGCCGGCTCCTTCTCTTTTTGCCACATATTTTATTCCGGCCAGCTTACTGGCAATAAACCATGATACCTCTGAAAGATTCTCAAGGTTGGTACTGCTTTCTCTCTTGCCTAATTTTGTTTTTGATGTTTCCACATCTACAGCTCTGATATTGAGGAAATATTCATTCCCCATTTTACTTAAGGTACCCACAATAATGGTTTCACAGTTAAGGATCTCCCCGACTTTCACTGCATTCTTTGAATCTGTAAGTCCTGATAATGAAAGTTCCTGTTCTTTAAAGACATCACTGATCCTTGCCCTTTCGATGACAATGAATTTCTTGGTTTCGGCCAGGTCTGTCCGCAAGAAATCAGCTACTGCATCTGCTTCATCTTTAGTTACCCCTTTTGCTTCCAGCTCCATGACAGCGATCCTCTCTTTTGGCTTGAGAGTATCATTCTTTTTCTGAGCAGATAACAAGAGTGGAAAGAGTGTTATTAAAAGTACCAGCAGTATAATTTTTCTGCGTATCATGATAATTCCTCCATTGGGTTAAATTTATATTATAAATTGATCGATCTCATTAAAAATGGTTTTTTTTATATACTTCTGCACGCCGTTCTGTGGAAAGAAGTGAAAATAATATGATGCATAAAAAAGAGATTTTATAATCATAATATGATCCTGATTAAGGTTAAATTTATATAATTATATTAATTACAATTTTAATGTCAAGTTAAACGGTTCTTATTGAGATGAATTTGTTGATGAACAGGGAACAATAATTTGACTTTATTATTTATTTTTATTATTATATAGGTAATCATTAAACAGGAAGGATCCATGGAAAAAAGAAAGTATATAAGAATGAACAGTGATTTTGTCATATGGTACCAGACTATTGATGAAGAGAAAGAGTTTTCATTCGGAAAAGAACCTTCCGTTAATGTTTCTGCCGGCGGTATTCAGCTTGACATGGAAGATGTGGATGCAATAGGGACAACCCTGATCCTGAAATTCAAGATCCCTAATTATGACAATGAAATAGAAGCGAAAGGTAGAGTTGTCTGGGTTAAGAGGGGAAGTGAAAGAAATCTTGTAGGAATTGAGTTCCTTAAAATATCCCAGGATGATATGCAGGCTATTAGTGCTCTGGCAGAAAAATAAAAAAACATTGATTTTTTATTTAAAATCGTTATTTTATAAGTAAATAGATGAATTATCTGAAAAGATCCTTTTAACAGGTTTTAACCGGGATAATTTGCAGGTTTTTAATTAAAAATTATTATGACCGTTTTTTTATAATGCAGTTAAGGCAGAAGGATCATTCTGTTGTTTAAATACAATCTGTCAGCAGATTATGTTGTTGGGGTAATTAATACTTTGCAGGGTAATCAAAGCATCTAAAAAAATTTAAGGAGGGGTGTCATGGAAAAGAGGGAGCATCCAAGAGGTGAAAGCCATATTCAAGTCTGGTACCAGACCTTTACTGAAGATAATATGACATTTGGCTTGCCAAAGTCGAAAAATATCAGTGCAGGCGGAATGCTCTTATCAATGTCTGAATCTACTGATGTCGGAACAAACCTGATAATGAAATTCAGAATACCTGATTATGAAGAAAAGATCCTGGCCAGAGGTAAAGTGGTCAGAGTGAACAGGATTGATAAGGAAAATTATGATACCGGAATTCAATTCCTCAATATCCGGGAAAAGGATTGTGAAGCGATCCAGAAACTTATCGAGTTGACTTAATAATAAGAGTATTATATTACTTTATAAAGATATTACTTACATTTTTCGAACGGGAATCTTTTAAATGGGGATAATTAAAGAAGGCTTACTTAATAGTACGATCATTCCACAAAGGATTCATACAGGGAATCTACCGCACTTTCTACTGCTGCTTCTATTGAAAAACCGCTCGATTGGGCTTTATTGATCCATATGGTCTCACCGGTTTTCACATCTATCATTTTAGCAATTAGTCCGACGGTCGCTTCTACTTCATACGGTAATTCCGTATTGGCACCATATATCCTGCCGCTGGAATAGATGAGTTCATTCTCTTCTTCCGTAATATTCACTTCACCGGTATTCTCCCCTTTTACACTGATCGCTTTTTCGTTTTTCTTGACCTTATGGATCTTTTTTTCAAGAGAATACTTGGTAATAGAACCGGTAATAAGGGCATCCACGTTCAGATTTTTTGCTTTTTCAATAATAGCCTCGAATTTTTCATTTTTATTTACCAGTTCACGGCTCATTACATCAAACTGGAGTTTCAGCATTTTATAGGAAATAAGATCAGAAATGATATTTCCTGAATTCTGCTGTCCGTTGAAATCAGAGAATTGCAGTACGAGTACCTTTTTGATCTTATCAAACCGGTAATTTTTTTTAACAACAAGGTCTTTACCGCCGCAGCTGTGCAGCAGGAACAGGACCGCAATTAGAATAACTGATCTTTTCATCATCTTCATTATATAATATAACGATCAGGAACAATAAGTCAATCTACTTTATGTTTTGGATAACTTATAATCCGGCAGATAATTATTGAAACAAGAATACCACAGAGACACAGAGGCACAGAGAAATTCAAAGAAAAATAAATTAAGTTATAATAATTATTAAATTAATTGAGATCTATAATTAATTTTTATAATTAATAATATAGCTTAAAAAATATTATTTTATCTTAATTATTCTTATTAACAATAATATTATTATCATTAATCTTTATGAATCTTTGTGACTCTGTGCCTTTGTCCCCTACGGGGAGGCTTCGCACTGGTAAAAAAAATATAGTGATATCATGATCGGCAACACTTTATGCTTTAGCATCTGGCTTGAAAAATGAAATTCAGCTTGCTATTAAACTGAAAATAACTACACTATATGCAAAGGAGAGACATATGAAAAGATCGATCATACTGTTGATACTCATCGGAATAATAATTACACAAGGGTATTCTCAAGGATCAAAGCTGAAGTATGCGGATTTTGAGCTTGGTTTTTTTGAACCCTCTTATACATGGGGTGATTCTGCCAGAGGAGCAGTCCTTACCATCAAGATGGCAGAGAGAGGATATAAAAGCCAGTTCAGCCTGCAGGCAGATTATACATTTGGGGGATGGGGCTGCGGATTTCAGATATGGAGTGACGGCGGTAAAGATGAAAAAGTAGATTGTACGGGTGCGAAAGAGATAGAGTTCTGGACGGAACTGCCTGTCGGAACCATGTTCTTTACGGGATTTGATGATGAAGATGATGAGCAGTGGCGCAGTGACAGTATTGAACAGACAAAAGCCGGATGGCAGAGACATGTTGTACAGATCAGTGATCTTATGATCACCCCTTATGCGGGGAACCAGCATGGAAATAAAAATATAGACCTGAAAAATGTTAAAGGGTTGCAGTTCACCATAGCAGACAGTCCGGTTAAACGGGGGTCCATGCTTTTAGATGAAGTCAGTTTTACAGGGGCAAAGGGAAAAGTTAGCAAACCGGTTTTCGGCAAGCCGTATTTTAACAAAAATATTAAGATCAGGGATGGATGGTTCTATGTAAACGGGGAGAAATTTTTTGTCCGCGGTATCGGA
>JAHITG010000140.1 GCA_018817865.1 Spirochaetota bacterium | reverse complement strand
TTTATTTAAATGTCCGATCAATATTGAAAATATTGAGGCGTTCAATAAATGATATGAGAGATATTCCTGATCGTTACTCATTTTACTTGCCAGGTAAATAAAGATCGGAGCATTGGTCGTTACCTCAGTTATCATATCAGTGGCGATATTATATATTTTCATATTATTTATTAATTTTTTCCTTCGGACATCCTGTACCATTTTTGTAATAGCATCGGCTGAATCTTCATACCGGATAAGGAATTTATGTTTGATCTTATGCAGCTGCTTGTATTGTTCGATCAGCTTATCTTTATATTCTACTTCTTTTTCTTCACTGGTAAGTTCTACAACTTCTGTTTCATAGACTTCGCCGGAAGTCTCGACCTCTTTGATTCCCCACCTTTTTAATCTGTCAATATCTTTACTTTTTAAAGGCATATCAGGTCCTACCAGCATATTGGTGGGTGTTATATATACCGCTCTTGTGAATTTCATTCCGGGTTGCAGATCATCTACTTTGATTTTATTCATCATGATGTTGAACTTTCCTTTTTCATTACCTGGTATGTAAAAGCATATATCTCAGCGATGACCTCATACAGATACTCCGGTACTTCATAACCTGTTTTTACTGTATCGAGGATATCTGAAAGGATCTTATCTTCATAAATGGGAATATCAAAAGATTTGGCTATTTCAATTATCTTTTCAGCAATAAGACCGTGTCCCTTACTCAAAATCACAGGTGCATTGTCTTTTTCATTGTCATAATGTAATGCAATAGCTTTTTGATCTTTTTCCATAGTTAAATATAAATATCTAAATTCTTTATATCAATCTCTTTATACAGATCATCTCTGATAATGATATTGATCTTATTACTTAAAATACTGTTTAATCTGTTTTCAAATGCTTTTGCTCCCTTTTGGATCTTTTTCTTAATATCATCATTATTCGTATCAATAATGAGCATTAAGTGTTTATCCTGAAATTGATAAATAAAACTGTAATGGATCTTAGTATTATCAATTAAAAAATTAATCGTAAATGAAATGGCCTCATCCGAAAATGTCATATTAAACTTAGATGTATGATACTCTTCCTTATCCTGTAAAAATGACATAAAACTCAGCTCTTTATCAGAGTTAACCATCAGCGGATAAATAAAAAAAGGCACATTCTCATTTTTTTTATTTTGTAAAAGATCGCTTAAAATATTTTTATTATTAAATAAAAATTTTAAATTTTTTTTATTAATTTCTTTATTACTGCTAAATACGAACCTGTTAAATATTCTATCATCATTATCGGTACTTTTATTTTTTCCTTTGCCGAAAGTTAACATTTTCTTTTTTATTAGTGAATTAAACCAGTTCAGTAAATGAAGTATATGTTTATCAGTTATCTGGTATTGGAATAATTTATATATAAATGCTATATCAGGAAAATATTTTAAATATTTTAAAATAAATTGAAGTTTTTCTTTATTGATATGTCCGTCTTTTAAATATAAAAAATGTGCTATTTTTAATGTCGAATTGCTGAGCGGCAAGTGGTTGGTATTAAGATAGGATTTAATATAATGGTCTAAATTAATTATTTTATTTTTTACATTATCAAATTTACTTTTATTTAAATGCTTGATCAGTACTGTTTTTTCTTTTTCATTAAAACCGGATATAAAAAATGAAAGGGTTGTATTTTCCTTCAATACCGAATCAGATTTTACAATAACATCATACCCTTTTATATTGGCTATTGCTTTATTGGAATCGATTTTTTTAATGATCTTTGAATCAACTACGTCGCCAACATGTAATCTGTTCTTTAAAAAATTAAATTTATTTATTGGGGTTATCATTATAACAGTATTCTTACTGGTTTATAACTTTTTCTGTGGATGGGGCTTAATCCGTATTGGTTAAGCGCTTCCTTATGAAATTTTGTCGGATACCCATAATTTTTATTGAACCCATATTCAGGATATTGCTTATGATAAGCAGTCATTATATCATCCCTGGTAACTTTTGCAATAATAGAAGCTGCTGCAATGCTCATTACTTTAGTGTCCCCTTTGATTATCTTTTTGGCAAGAATATTATCTGCAAATGGTACATCCATTCCGTCGATCAAGACAACATCGGGCCGGATATCCATCATAGCAATACAGTTCTTCATTCCAAAAAGAGTTGCCTGATAGATGTTCATCTTATCAATTGTATTTTCTTCAACAATACTAATACAAATGGAAATGGCCTTCCGGCAGATAATATAAAAAAGAGTTTCCCTTACAGTCTTCGATAATTTTTTAGAATCATCGATCCTTTCAATAAAGTGGATATCCTTATCAAATACTACAGCTGCACAGACAAGAGGTCCTGCTAAAGGACCCCTTCCTGCTTCATCTATTCCTGCAATATATCTATATCCTGACCCCCAGTATTTTTTTTCTTCATCGAGAGAAATGCACTTCACTTATTTCTTTTTGGTGGTCTTTTTTACGGTCTTTTTAGTTCCCTTTTTCTGTACCTTCTTTTTCACAGCTGTTTTTTTCTTAACGGTTTTTTTTCTTACAACCTTTTTCTTTGCGAGAGCCTGTGTCTCTTTATCAAGTTTCTCTTTTATCCTTGTTCCTTTCTGTCCGACGATAGTTCGTAAATAGTATAATTTAGCCTTTCTCACCTTCCCCTTCTTGATTACTTCGATCTTGCTTATCTTCGGTGAAAATAGAGGGAAAATCCTTTCAACACCTATTCCAAAGGATATTTTGCGAACCGTAAAGGTCTTTGATAATCCCGAATTTTTAATAGCTATTACGACTCCCTCAAAAATCTGGGTTCTCTCTCTTTCACCTTCTTTGATCTTAAAATGAACTTTTAGAGTATCTCCGGGAAAAAAGGAAGGAACTTCTTTTCCTTGCATATATTCTTTTTCAATGTCATTATAAATCACGTTACTCACTTTGATTACCTCTTTTTATAAATTTGCGATAGAGATCAGGCCTTTTCTTCTTTGTGACCTCTATTTGCTGATCTTTTCTCCATTCTTTTATTTTAGGATGATTCCCTGATAATAAAATTTCAGGGACCTTCGATCCTTTAAATTCCTCAGGTTTTGTATATTGAGGATATTTTAATAATCCATCAGACAGGGAATCCGTTTTAACGGATTGAGGCTTCTGCACTACTCCAGGTATCAACCTGGAAACAACCTCCATAAAGACCAGTGAAGCTGTTTCTCCGCCTGTCAAAATATAATCACCGATCGAGATCTCCTCATCGACCAGATCATCCAGGATCCTGTCGTCAATTCCTTCATAATGGCCGCAAAGCAGAGTAATATTTTTAATCTTGGCAAAGCTCTCTGCTTTTTCCTGATTAAAGACCTTTCCCTGTGGTGAAAGATATATAACCTTGGAATCCGGATGTTTCTTTTTTATATGGGTTATGGCATTATATACAGGTTCTATCATTAGAACCATACCATGACCACCTCCATATGGTTTATCATCACATTGTCTGTGATTATAAGTTGTAAAATCGCGTAAATTAATAAGATCTATACTAATTACTCTCTTTTCTAATGCTTTTTTTATTATGCTTGTATTAAACGGATCTTTAAAAAAATCCGGGAATAGAGTAATTATGTTAAAATGCATTATTCAAAAATTAATCAAGGATCTCTAATTTAACTCTTTTTCCTGATTTTGATGTTACAGCTGATAATAATGTCCTCATAGCCATGGCGATCCTGCCTTCTTTACCTATCACCTTCCCAATGTCATCATTGTGAACCTTCAGTTCAATAATAGAGGTTTTTTCACCTTCAACTGTTTTAATGCTTATATCATCTGGATGATCAACCAAACCTTTAACGATAAACTCTAACAGTTCTTTTGGATCCATAGGGTTGCCTCCTTATTATAAATATAGTTAAACAATAGATTTAATCAACTTCTGTACACTAAGAGTCGGTTTAGCACCTTTCTTTAACCATTCTTCGAGTTTCTCTTTTGAAATTTTTACTTTTTCATTATCATTTTTTGATAACGGATGATAAATTCCTATCGCTTCAATAAAACGTCCATCGCGTGGACTTCGTATGTCAGTGACAACAATTCTGTAATATGGTTGTTTCTTTTTACCTACTCTACGTAATCGAATCTTAACTGCCAAATTTTAAGCCCTCCTTTATTCCTACATAAATTGTTTAAACATCGGATGTGACATTAATGATTTTTTGTCCATCTTCTGGAATTTTTTAAACGTCTTTTTCATTTCTTTAAACTGTTTTAATAAACGCGTGACCTCTTCTAATGGCCTTCCGGATCCTTTCGCGATCCTGAGCTTTCTTGAAAGATCGATCATATCAGCATCTTCTCTCTCCTTGCCCGTCATTGATAAAATAATTGCTTCAATGTGCCCAAAATCTTTGGGACTCATATTCAGATTTTTCACCGGAAGCTTAACAGGAAGATGCTCCATGATATTATTCATCATTCCGGATTTTTGCACGGTTCTTAACTGATCCAGAAAGCTTATAAGATCAAATTCTTTCACATTAAATTTTTTATTCATCTTCTCCAGATCACTTTTTTCCAGCATCTCTTCAGTCTTTTCCACAAATCCTACGATATCACCCATGCCAAGGATCCTTTTTGCAATCCTTTCCGCATTATAATATTCCAGATCCTTAACATTCTCCCCGGTGCCTAAAAAGGCAATATCTGTATTAGTAAGGAATTTTAATGATAAAGCTACTCCCCCTTTGGTATCACTGTCAAATTTAGAGAGTATTACACTATGGATATTGATATACTCTTTAAACTTGGTAACAACATCCACGATAAGCTGTCCGGTCATTGCATCGGTAACCAGGATATTATAGTCAATGTTACCGGTGGGCTTAAAATTGGAGAGCCGGCGGCTGATTTGGGCATCGCTCTGGCTATTACCTCCAGCTTTCGTGATATAGGTGTTGACCCAGAATTGGCAGTAGTGGGGGAGGTTGGGTTGAGCGGTGAGCTAAGAGCCGTTCCCCAGCTAGACAGGCGGGTGAATGAGGCA
>JAHITG010000139.1 GCA_018817865.1 Spirochaetota bacterium | reverse complement strand
CTAAAAACGGTGATCCTTTATGTCAGTTAGCAATTAAAATGGAAGTTCACAGGATAAAAAAATATCTTGGTTCATATATTGCGGCTTTGGGAAGGGTAGATGCCATCGTTTTTACTGCCGGTGCAGGCGAGATGTCCAGTGAGCTCCGTAAAAGAACGCTGGTAGATATGGAAAACCTCGGAATTATACTGGATGAAAAGAAGAATCAGGAAGCGGTCAGTCATAATCATGAATTTATTATCAGTCATGATAAATCCTCTATAAAAGTGTTTGTAATACCTACAAATGAAGAACTTGTCATTGTAGAGGACACAGTTGCCATTATCAAGGGGAATTACGATATACATACAAGGTTTAAATACTCTTTTGAGGCGAAAAACTATGTAAATCAGATGAGAGAGGACCTATACCACTTAGAATTACAAAAAAAGTAAAAAAAAGATAACAAATTATTAACATTTATCTGTATATTGCCGATATTAGTTTTAGTAGAAGTATTATATAAATAATCGAGATTGTAAAATTTTAATATTTTTATTGACTTTAAAAAACAAATTGTTAAAATTTAAAAAAATGGAAAAGGAGAAGAAATATGATTAAGAAATTTGTATTTTCCATAATTATTCTGCTATTATCAGGATCTTTTGTTTTTGCTGAGGGGGAAGATTATAGATCCACCAGAAAGATCATGAGTATTCAAGCTCCCGTAATATCAGATTTTGAAAATACCGCTTTGGTTGGTCAGTGGATCCTGGGTGAGACCAGTCCAAATTGCGATAAAGATATAACTGCAGTAAAAGCTGCCCCCGGAGGGCCATGGGGTTTAGCTGTACCTGACGAAGGTAAAAAGACATGTCTGGGAATAAAATCCGGGTTTAAAACAAGAGGTTATAATTATGCTGAGATTTTACCCCCTGTATTTAGGTCTGATGATTATCCCGGATTGAAGAATCTGTTTAATACTATAATTCCCAATCCTTTGAATGAGAGGTTTATTCCCATGCCCGGTAAAGTACAATCCGTGGATGTCTGGGTTGCAGGCAGGAATTTCAGATATAATCTTGAAATATGGCTGAAAGATTATAATGGATTTGTATATGCCCTCGAGATGGGAAAGATCAATTTTCAGGGCTGGAGGAACCTTTCCAGACAGATGCCGGAGTATATCCCTCAGGAGGAGAAATACCTTCCAAAAGAAAAACCTTTAAAATTCCTTAAATTTATCGTTCGTTCAGACCCGGATGAACGGGCAGATAAGATCTATATGTATTTTGATCATATGAAAGTCATCACAGATGTTTATATTGAAAGATTTGACGGTGATGACATAAAAGATACCTGGTAAAATTTATTTTAAGAAGGAGTTTTAAAATGAAAAGGATTAATTTTATATTTGTTTTGATATTAAGTTTATGCTTAATCCTAAATACAGTATCCGCTCAGCAGCCCGAATCACAGAAAGGGGAAGAGCTTGGCGGTATGTACTTTCCCAAGGAATCCAGTAAACAGAAACTGGAGATCGTGCTTGTTGAAGATTTTGAAAATTGTGATTCATGGATGGCAAAAATGCCTATCGATCAGGGCTTTGCCAGGGCTAAAAAAGTACAGGGTGCTTCCGATCAGGTAAAGCAGAAATTTGCCAATAATTCTAAATTTTGCCTGGGTATAAAGGAATGGAGTTATAAGAGGGGATTTAACTGGCTGGAGATCAAACCGCCTAGTCCTATAGCTATTGTAGGTAAATTAAAAGGCCTTTTGATCTGGGCAGTAGGACGGAATTTCAGGCATCGACTTGAAATATGGGTGAAAAATTATCAGGGAATAGAATATCCTATCGATATGGGATCATTGAACTTCCGCGGTTGGCGGCGAATGTCCGCAAGAATACCGATGTATATTCCCTATTATACGAAATATATTCCACAGTATAAAGTGATGCATGTGACCCGCTTTATCATCCGTCATGATCCTGATGAAAAGAACGGTGAATTTTATGTCTATATGGATAATCTTGAAGCTGTTGTTGATACCTATGAAGATACATATGACGGAGATGATATGATAAATGAGATGGGTGAGGAAAGATGGGAAGAGATCGAAGCGAAAGAGATTGAGAAGAAAGCCGGATCATCTACTACAGGCGGCGGTCAATAAGATTATAGATTTAATTTAAATACAGGAAAAAGGAGTCAATGTTATTGGCTCCTTTTTTTTTATTTTTTATTGGAAATAGGAATATATTTTTCTGATCTGCTTCTGGATCTGCTCCATAACATGCAGATAGCGGAGAAAATAAATCATAAAGGAAATAAGATAGAAGGTTAACCCGATTATCAGTAATGTATAAGGTATCAGATTCTTCTCTATTGCCAGGAAAAGGTATCCGAGCATTGACAGGGATATAAAGAAGACGCCTGCCTTTCCAAGAATATTGGATACCGGAATAAAATTCTTTTTTTGTATTAAAATAATTGATCCTAAAAGCACGATAAATTCCCTCACCAGGATAATATAGAATACCCACACGGGAAAAGCTTTATATTTCATTATAAGATAACTGATAGTAATAATGCATGTTTTATCCGCTAATGGATCGAGAATTTTACCCAGTTTAGATACCTGGTTTAATTTTCTGGCGCAGTAACCGTCAAAAAAATCCGTTACCATGAAAAAAAATAAAAATATAATGATGTAAAGATTTTTTAAATTGAAATTACCCT
>JAHITG010000138.1 GCA_018817865.1 Spirochaetota bacterium | reverse complement strand
TTCAAAAGATTATTTCAAAGATACAAAATATCTGTTCACAGCGGACTTTAACAGTAAGAAAGGGATCCTTGCCTATGCTGTTACTCCTGCCAGAGAGAACACAAACGAAGAAATGGAAAAAATAACCGGCCTCTTCCTGATGAATATAAAGGACAAAAAAGTTACAAAGATCTCAGATAAGGGATTCATTCCCTTATGGTCTCCCCTAAAAGAATATCTGATCTGGAATGAAACAGCAGACCAATGGGATGATGAGAAGAACAATATCTGGATATGCAATGCTGACGGAAAGAATAAAAGACTGTTGATAAGCGACGGATTTCATTATGAATGGGGAATTAACGACAAAACCCTCCTCTTTGAAAGGGGAAGATGGTCCTTTCTCAGGGGATATCCCACAGATGAAGCGGTCGAACCCCTGCAGAGAATCGGAGGGATCTACAGTTACTCATTTGAACAGGATGTATCCGGACTGATACGGGATAAGGGATGTAATCCTCATTTTACACCAACCATGACAAATATCATCTTTACAGATCTAAATACCGGAAGGGAAGTATACTCAATGGGATTAAATGACAATGAAGAGACATTTCTCTTTGATGTATACAGTACCAATGATATTATATTAAATGCGTTCATATCACCGGCCGGCTCCCAAATCTATTTTATAAAAGCAACCGGATCTGATACTGATAAATACGGGTTATATCAATTTTCCATAAAAGATAATGCTTTTGGTTTTATATCTAATGAAATGGGCAGAAAGGGAATATTTAATTATTATCTGGATCATTCTAAAAACAAAAAATACCTGATGTACAGATCTTATCATTTAAATGACCCCTCTTTTGGTGACTGGGGTATCTTTAAAACAGGAAAAAAAAGTATCCTGTTTCAAGACAGTACTTTTTTGAATAATCAGTAATTATTCAACCTGTCTTTTATAAGGAGTCCGGCAATGGCTGAAAAGAGAAAAACTTTTAGTACACTTATTCAAATCTCAAAAAATGTACTTGCTTCTCCTAAAGAATATTTTACCTCTTTAGAACCGGATAAAACAAAAATAAATCCATATATCCTGTCTCTATTTTTCGGATTGTCAGCCGGAATAATCAGCTTTCTCTTGAGCATGCTGAATATAGATACTTTAAACAGTTTATCAGGGATCAATATACGGCTGGGTGCCGTCATCATCATGCCCATCGTGGCAATATTGTCATTATTCATTGCATCAGGCATGATCTGGATATTGGCTACGCTCTTTAAAGGCGATAATACATTTAAAACGATCCTTCTGGTCTCTGCTTCTTTACAGGTGATACTTCCCATTAACTCATTTTTTCAGATCTCCTATGGAGTAAGTCCTTATCTGGGATATTTTATTGAAGTCATTATTTCTCTATATGCTCTTTATTTACTCTACTTTGCTTTTGTTCACACCCTTTCAATTAATGAAAAACTGGGAAAGACCCTAATCATTACTTTTTGTGCTGTAAAGGTGATCTGGTCCCTCTATGACTTAAATCTGGGTTCCAATTCCGCTTATATTTACTATAATCAGGACAAAGCGATTCAGCAGAACCAGTCAGAAGGCAATGAAGGGTTTAAAAAAGCACTTGATAAGTATAATGAGTATATTAAAGAGGTAGAATAAACTATCGGGGTCAGACACGGATTATTCCGTCTTCTTCAATGTCAAAATCGTGATATCATCTCCCTGAGGAACACCTTCACCTTTGAATCGCTCCACCTCGGACATGATGAACTGGTTGATCTCCTGTACGCTCTTATCTTTATAATTCTTCAGCAGTTTCTTGACACGTTCCAGGCCGAACTGCTGTTTCTTCTCGTTCATCGTTTCATAGATCCCGTCCGTCTGCAGGAGTATTATATCTCCTTTGTTGAATTTAAAACTCCCCTTCTTGTATTTCGTATCCTCCATTACTCCGACTGGAATATCTTTGGTATAATACTCTTCTATATTACCGGCCTTTTTTTTAAAGACGAAAATTCCGCAATGGCCTGCATTGGTATACTCGATCGTCTCCTTCTTTGTGTTGTAGATCATAACGATGCCCGTGGCATACTTCTCAGACTGGAGCCTCTCTGTGAGTCTCTTGTTCAAAATTCCGGTTAACTGGGCACTGTCCCTGATCTTATCCACAACAGAGTGGACGATGAAGGAAATAACGGACATGACAATCGCTGCCGATGATCCGTGTCCTGAGATATCCACCAGTAAAACAACATACCGGTCCTTGTTTATCTTCATGATATCATAATAATCTCCTCCAATAGACTCGGCAGGAGAGTAAAAGGCATCGATCGACACCTTCTTTATCACCTCAATAGATTTTGGCAGAAAGAGCTTCTGGATGGTCCCGGCGATCTCCATGTCCTGCTCGATCCTCTCTTTGATGATCGATTTCTTATATAACCTGGCATTCTCAATGGAGACTCCGGCCTGGGAGCTGATCAGCTCAAGTATCCTCAAATCTTCTTCTTTAAAAAGCCCGCTCACCAGATGATTATCCAGATAGATCACACCGAGCAGTTCATTCTTGGTCACGATCGGGGCGCAGAGGATCGATTTAAATCCTTTTCCAACCACAGAGGCCTGGGCCTTTAAAGCAGCATTAGTAGAGGCATCATCGATTATCAATGGCTGTCGTTTATCCACCACCTGCTTTAATATACTCTTGCTCATTCTAAATGTCGATGATTCATCACTCTTAACTCCCCGCACCACTCTGGTCTCCAGCTCTATTGGTTTCCCCTCATCTTTATCCGGATACAGCAGCAACAATCCCCTCTCTGCTCCTACCAGCTCAATGGTCCTGTCCATGATCTTCTCTAAAAGTTCATCCAAATCCAATATTGATGAGAGGTACCGGCTGGTGTTAAGCACCGTTGTCATCCTCCTCTCCAGCTGTAGACGGTCCTGCTGGGTAACAGTGGAGTCATCCCCGGCTTTCTCTGTTATACCAAGAAGCTTAACAGTCCGTTTGATATACTCTTTTGCCCCGATCACATTAAACAATTCATGTGCTTTCTGCCAGCATTCAATTGCCTTTTCCTTCCTTTCTGCCTTATTGAGATGATTTCCAAACTCATAGAAAGACTTTGCCAGCTCATACTTTCGTCCTATAGAACTGATCTGCTCGATGCTTTTCATGAAATACTTATCTGCTGTCCTGTTATTCCCTATCAAACTATAATACTTTGCTGATACCCGCAATGCCCCGCCAAAATGATTGGCCCACTGCCTGGTCTGCTTTAATGCTTCTTTACAGGCTTTCTTAATCTTTTTTTGCATTTTAAAATTAAAAGTATGTGACTTATATTCTCCTAAATAAGTTTCTGCCAGATCTGTATACAGAAAAACTGTGTAATCCTTTAAAAAGCTGTTACATTCATTTATTTTTTTTGCTTTTTCTAAATATTTAACAGCTCTTTTTAAATTCCTTTTTTCAATTTCCTGATGTCCCAAGTAAATATTTGAAACACACATAGTAAATTGTATCTTGTTTTTCTCGCTGATACGTAAAGATTGATACCCCCACTCCTGAGACTGATTCAAGTCACCCTTTTTAATAAAACA
>JAHITG010000137.1 GCA_018817865.1 Spirochaetota bacterium | reverse complement strand
GTTGTGCTGTTGTATACGATAAGGGGATCATGCCCTGCAATAGCATAGTCAAACTTCTTGGTCACTGTATCAAAGATCCCGTAAAAGGCGGTCATAAACATGCTTTCCGGGATATCCGGCTTGATCAATTCATTGACACGGCATAACGTATCATACGCACTGACATCCGGCCGGATAATAGAACGCAATATACTTCTGAACATGGTCATCCCGAGGGATCCCGGCACACCCTTACCTGAAACATCAGCTACAACAATAGCGATCTTTGTATTTGTAAGGGGGATCATGTCATAATAGTCGCCACCTACTGTCTTTGCAGGCTGATAAAAGGCGGCCAGCTCTAAATTACTGAATTTCGGTATACTCTTTGGCAGGAGGGTATTCTGAATTTCGGCTGCGATCTCCATCTCCCTCTCGGTCCTCTTCTTATCCAGCATCACCTTCTGTGCCTCTTTCAGCTTGCCGGTCATCTCATTAAAATCCGATGCCAGCGCACCGATCTCATCTTTGGATCTTATAGCGATCTTGTACCCCAGCTCACCGGAGCCGATCTTGGCAGTTCCCTGGGCAAGTTTCTTTATGGGTCTTACGATCGAAGTAGCCAATGCCAGAGCCCCTAAAACACCGAGAGCAATAGCGCCCAGCGCAATATAGATTGTCCTCTGCCTTGCCTGGCGGACAGCTTTAAAAATTATCTCTCTTGAAAAAATAATATGGGCATCCCCGAAATATTTCCTTTTAACGATCTCTTTTCCTCTCATCTGCAATGCTTTTTCAGAAATGACAGGAGAATATATATCATAATACTTATTCTTATATAACTGGTATGTATACTCCCCTTCCTTCAGTTCTTCTCCTTTCAGGAAGAACGGCTTGTTATACTCTTCGGAAGGTTTAATACTCCTTCCATAGTGGGTCCATTTGATTTTAGGGTCTTCCGGGTCCATGGTGGCCTTTTCACCATCACTATGAGCAAGAACATACCCTTTCTTCGTGATAAAGAAGGCTTCAATAACGCCTTCTTCCTTGAGAAGCGATCTGGCATAACTCGCTGCAGGAATCAAATCACGGGTAGTATAATTTTCCAGAACGATAACGGACAGGTTCCTGGCCAGGACCCCGCCTCTCATTAAAACCTGTTCGGTCAGTTTCTCACGCTGGTATTCGATCAGGGTGTACCCAATTAAGACTACGATTACTACAAGCAAAAAGCTTATCCAAAAACCGAATTTAAACTTTAATGGAAATTTGATCTTCATGCTTCACCTGAATATAATTTTGTAAAAGCAAACCACCGGTTAAAGCTGATATGTATATTATTTATCGTCATCATAATAATCAAAATTGAATATTAAATACTAAAACAATACAATATGTTAAAGAGCCCAGGCTGACAGCATATCCATAAGGTATGGCGATACTCTCGTCTTTACTCAACGATTCACTCTTCAGCCGGTATTTCGGTATCATGAATAAAAAGAACCTCAGTACCCTTTTCCATGTCTTGATAAAGCGTCTCTTCTTTATAATGACAATATTAGCCATTAATCCTCCGGCTAATACTGAATAAAGGATAAAATTAAATACGAGCTCTAGACCCACAATGGCCCCGAGTGCCATCATCAGTTTAGCATCACCCGCTCCAAATCCGCCCCAGGCATATACCATAAAAAAAAGTATGGTGCATATTCCGAATCCGGCCAGGGAAGAAATGAGAGCATTCAATCCGCCAAGATAAAAATTTAATGCAAACCCCATTACCATTACCGGAAATGTCACCACATTATATATTTTTCGTTTTAATATATCAGTTATACCACTTATCGTAAGAAACAGAACCAATAAAATGATCTTTTGAGTATGCATAATTTGAAAGAATAACTTTTTCTTAAAATTATTCTACTCTTTTTAAAGGAAATGTCAAGAAAATAGATATCGCAATAGTAATACCCGGTCCTTCAGGCTATCGCTAAATTAATATTTATTTGACAAAAAATGTAGCAAGGGTCTTTAGGCCCGTCTATGGAGTGAAAATAGCTTATTTCAGGCGGGCCTACTCTCTTCACCCTTACGGGTACTTCGCGAGGAGGCTCCGCACAAGCCCCTTACTACGAAGTGCCCGAAGGGTGCATTACTTTTAATTTAGCGATAGACTGCCTTTCCTTATATTATAATCTTAACGTAACAACACACCTTCAGGTGTGTTAAAAAAACATAATAAAATAATTGAAACTGTATTTATAAAGAATAGATTGATTCTCATCAAAATAAAGAGGTTTATATAATGAATTGGAATTGGTGGATCATTTTAGGTTTTACGGCACAGGCTCTCTTCAGCACGCGGTTTCTGATACAGTGGATCGTAACCGAAAAGAAGAAGAAGAGTCACATACCGGTTTCCTTCTGGTATTTCAGTCTATTTGGAGGAATTCTGCTATTAATATACTCTATTCACAAGAAAGATCCGGTTTTTATTCTGGGACAGTCTACCGGAGTGATCATCTATGCAAGAAACCTGTATTTCATTTATACACATAAAAAAACCCCGAAGGGATCAGCCTGAAAGCGAATAAAAGACTTACCCTATTTCAACCAGTAAAAACCATAACCGGTGTTTATTGATCAGGCTGCGCATCTCTTTTTTCAGCATTCCTTTTTTAATCCCTTTAATAAATGAATGCCAGAAATACTTATCTCTGAACTTTTTTTTAAAATTATAATAACTTTCACCGATTATATGACCTTTTATCTTCAGATCAGGAGAGGTCTGTATCCAAAGGTCCTTTTCAATGATCAGGTAGAGCTTTTCATCCCGGATCCTTATAAGTCCGTCCGGATCATCCATGACATGATCTGCATCCCTTCCTGCAAACAGCCTGATCCATACCCTTGAACGCTGAGGAACACCTACAGCTATGATCTTTCGGGAATTATCCTTGATCTTTCTGCATAAGGGCTTGATCGCTTCCGGCTTCAGTATGGTCGGCAGGAACCCGTTTACAGTAACAAAAAGCAGAAAAGCTGATAAGCTAATAATTTTAATGGCTCTGGAACTAATATCCTGGAGATAAACAGCTGTTAATACGGATAAAGGAAAAAATAGGGGAAGAATATACCGTGACCTGTGCATGGTGATAAAGAGGGAGAATAAAAGAAGTACTGACAAGATCCATATTAATAAAAGAGATCCTTTCTCCTTATTCAAAGTTATTTCCCATGATCTCTTTCTTGAAAATAACCTGATCCCAAGCAAAATTATCCATATATGAGCATAACGAAGAAAAGTATGGATGTAATAGATTAAATTCTTTAATTGAGTTACTATGGAATAGGCTACCCTGCTTTTCACTTCCGCATTGATGAAATGGCCTGTAAAGGCCGATCCGAATTTTATATACATTAAAAGCGGCCAGAATAAGGCAGAAATTAAGAATAAAAGGATCCCGGGAAATGATATAACCTTCTTCACTCCTTGTAAACCTTCATTATAAAATAGGAATATAACAATAGCGGAAAACGGGATCAATAGACCTAAAGGGCCTTTCGTAGCAACTGCTAACCCGCTGAATAAATACCCGGAGATCAGGTTATTCCTGCTTCCATGCTTATATCCTTTATATAAAAAATAGACTGCCAGGTTCATAAAAAAGAAAAGGGCTATGTCCGTAGCTGCTACTTTCGAATAAATAAGATACATGAAATTAGAACTTAAGATCAATACTGAATAAAGGGACACCTTTGCGTTATTAAAGAGCAGTCGTGTAAACTTATACACCAGGATAAGGTTTAAAAGAGCAATAAAAAGAGATATAAGCCTGGCCTGGGCTATACCGAATCCGGCGATCTTATAGACCAGCCCGACAAACCAGTAAAAAAGAATTGGTTTTTGGAATCTTGCCACATTATCTTCATAATAAGGAACGAGCCAGTTACCTGTTTCGTTCATTCTCATGGCAGAATAGATATAGTAAGACTCATCAGCCTGATAATTGGAAGTTGAATTGATACCTATTATATTCCCCAGGATAAAAACAGATAGAATAACAAGAAGCTGTATATTCTTCCTTGCTCCTGATAACGAGATGATCTTCATTTTCCTGACTCCATGGTAATTGATAATTTACCGGCTGACCTGTGGACCATTTTATTTTATGACTTTTTTTATCCTGTAGCTAAGATACCTTTTCTGCATCCACCGGACCGCAAAGGCATCAGCCAGAGCAACAAAAGCACGGTTAAGCACTCCATAATGCGTCTTCCCGTATCTCCTGGACCGGTGTGATACATATACTTCTATCACTTTTGCCCCTTCCATTTTACATAATGTGGGAAGGAACCTGTGAAGGCCGTTAAACATCTTTATTCTTTTAATGTACTCCTTTTTAAAGACCTTCAGGGAACATCCGGTATCCACAATATTTTCATGAGTTATTCTGTTCCGGATATAATTGGCTATTCTGGAAGAGATCAGCTTAACCATGCTGTCTTTTCGATTTTTTCTCTTTCCCGTAATGACATCATACCGGGGATAATATTTCAGCAGTTTTAGAATATCTGCCGGGTCATTCTGCAGGTCAGCATCCATGGTTATGATAAGTTCACCCTTTGCCTCCCTGATCCCGGCATCAAACCCGGCACTCTGCCCGCACCTCTTTTCAAATTGGATTATCTTCATCCATTTATACTTCTTTTTATAATGCCGCAGTATGTTAAAACTAAGATCCGTGCTCTCATCATCGATAAATATTACTTCTGTCCCGGCTTTCAAGCGAACGGCAACACTATGCAGTTCTTCGATCAAAATCGGCAGATTATCCTCTTCGTTATTTACAGGGATCACAATAGAATACTTCATACTTCTCCTTTTATATAAAACCAAAAAGGCCGTTCACCACAATTTTACCAGGTAAAGTTCATCTCCCCCTCTTGCCAGATAAACGAAACATTCCTGATCAGGAAAAAAAGCTAAAGAATAAATATAGTTATAGCTTTTGATCCTCTTTTTATTAATTGCTATAAATTCTCTGTCAAAATCATTTACTATATACGCAACATTCTCTCCCTCCTGATCAAAAACAGCGTATTTAATATGATTATACTGGCGGGTGCGGTTACCGTCAATGATCAGGTAATACATTTCTCTGTTTGCTGTCTTCTCCCCCACCTTAAAAAAATAATGCTCACTATCGGGACTGAACGTTAAAAGGTCCATATCATCATATTCATTACTCCACTTCCCGTCTATAAGGACTATCTTCATCGGACCTTTTTCAACAATATAGCCGAAGCGGCGGCTGTTTGGGCTGAACTGCAATGTAACAACTTCATCATACTTGACCTTCTTCAGTTTCTCCTGGATAATAAAATTATCCAGTACGATGGAAAGCTGTTCGTTCTTATCCCCGATATAGGCTATCCTCTTACTGTTGGGAGAGAACGTGATCTGATAAATATCGTCAAATAATTTGTTTGCTTCCTCCTCATCGACCACAAGAAAACATTTATTCTTCGTACCGGCCTTATAAGCAACATTTTTTCCGTTCGGGCTTATTGTAATAGCATCAACACAATCGTATGATCTCTGTTTCCTGCCCCCGGCAATGACAAAATATTTTTCTTCGTCCTTTACCCTGTAAGCAAATTTTTGACTGTTTTCACTGAATGTTAACAGGTCGACATAATCATATGATTTGTGCTTGATGCCGTCTATTACAACAAAATATTTTTCTCCATCCAGAGCTCTGTATGCAAACCGGCTGCCATCGGGACTGAACGTTAAAAGGTCCACATAATCATATGATTCCTGCTCCCGCCGGTCCAGAACAGCATAATAGCTGTCTCCTTTCTGAACACAAAAAGCAGCCTTATGCCTTCCCGAGCCAACGACCAGTTCATAAATATTTTCATAAGCTTTTGAATATTCTTTATTATCAATGACAGCATGATACTTTCCTTCTTTCTTTCCTATATAACCCAGATGCTCATAATTATAACTCCAGATCAAATATTTAATATCATCATATTGATCGCTTTCCTTCCCATTAAAGATGACCTTAGTATAGGATCTGATGTTGTCACCATCAAAACCTTTCAGCATAAAATACCAGTTAATATTATCTTCAAATATACGAAGGTCCTGCTTGATGATCAGTTCATCTATTTCCAGAGTGTAGATCTCATCTTCATTGATCTTTTCCGCAAAAAGAAAGGCAGGTCCGGAAGATAAGATAATAATAATAAAAAGCGATCTGATTATGTTGATCATGCTTATCATTGTTTAAAAATAATATTACAATTTTTTTAATTGTCAAAAATAATTTAACCCCCTTATTCAGGGGATATAGTTATATTATTGAAAGATCATCACTTTTTTGACATTCTGTTTTTTATAATGGCCTTTATATGTTCAAGGATATCCCCTGATCCTTTATCCAGTACGGAAAAAATGTTCTCGTCCAGCTCTCCCTCTGTTCTTTTTGTATTGATCACCTTGTTTGCCCGTATATCCATGATCTTCGTATTGATCCTTACAATATTTTCAGATTCAAAAAAACTCCCTTTGATCAGGATATCCACATCAAGCAGCTGTCCCAGTAATTTCAGGGCTTCATCAGACTGGTCCATGGGGATCTTTTTAGCAATGAGTTTCAGCTTTGAATAGACCGTTTCTCTTTCCAATATATCGAGTTTCAGATCCTTGCCGGATGTTAAATATGTTGAAATAGATTCCGGAATTAATTTCGAAAGGTGTTCGAGGTCTTTTGATTTCAGTAAATTCTCATAATCCAGGATAGCTATTTTAAGGTCTTTCTTCTTCCCCTTCTCCATGTAAGGATAAGTGGAAGGAATATACTGTACTGTCTGGCCATGGACCTCTCCTTTTATAAGGAAACTTCGCTGTACCGTATCCTCAAGCTCTTCTTCGTCATTATTGTCCATCTTCCAGGATGAGACCTCTTCTGCTTTCTGTATCAGCGAAGGGATATAAACGGTCAGAGAGAGAGCATGTATCTTAACGGTTTCTTCAGAAAAAGCAACGGAATAATCCAGAGAACAGGCCATATTATTGATCACAGGGTTCAACCCCAACCCCAGGGAATAGAGGCTCCTCCTGTTCTGTTTGCCAATGACCCCTGCCCTTGCTGTGATAAAACGGAATGCCTCAACTTCTATTCCGGTATGATGTGTAAGGTAATCTTTCTCTATTTCAAGATCATACAGAAGGGAAAGAGCGGGAAAAGGAGAATAATTGAATCCCGCAAGTTCACCGGTTGGCAATTCTTCATTCAACCCGTTCACTTCTAATGATTCCCCCCAATTACGGAAAGAGAAGCCTATCATAAAATTATCATAGGCTCTTTTAGAAAATTTCAGAAGTCTGAATCCGTAAAGAAGACCTGCATCAAAGGCCAAAGTTGAATACTTACTGTTTGAGATATCCCTGGAAATATATTTCCCGTTTATCCCCGCATGCAGGCTCCCAATGATCCTTGAAGCAAGGGAGAGAACAAATGATGAATCTACGGAATAACCGATCACTTCAAATTCATCATAAAACGGGGTAGAATGAAAGGAAAACAAGCTGAATTCCAGCATCACCGGTTGTATGGGAATCCCTACACCGGCATACTGGTATGTAAAGTCCTCATCATAATTAAGATATGAAAGGGATATCTGCGGGATCAGGTTATATGCTAAAGCAGCAGGATTTATCAGGTACGCTGACTGAGCAAAAAAATCAGCCACCCCTGTCTGGCCCCGCCCGATACTCCTTGCATGATTATGGATCAAGAGGAAATGTGAGGGATCTGATATGCCATATACAGTGTCCGGAAAGAAAAGTAACAGGATCAAAAAGAAAGCAGCTTTCTCTTTTACAATGATCTGCAGGTTATATAACATTGAGGTCTTTTTCTTCATAATTTCAATTAAAAATGGCAGAAAAACAGCTAATATAAATTTTATTAAAAATTATTAATAAGTCAATCAAATTATGACTAAATCCTGTGTATGCGCCAGGACATCGTTACCACTGTTATAATTAATGAAAAGGAAGCACAAAGAAAAAAACGAAGAAGCCACAGAACTTCACAGAAATATAAGGAAAAAATAAAAATTTATCAATTTGCTTTTAAAGATTTAAAAAATCATTATAAATAGTTATTCATTTCATTCTGTGTGCTTCCGTGTAATTCCGTGGCTAAAAGTCAAAAAAATGACATTTGTGTAGTTCTCTTTTATGGTCAATTAAAAATCTTATATTCTATTAATGATGAGTTGATCAATGGCTAAAATGTCCTAAAACATTCATTAAGTTCTATTTTTTATATACGAAAATAAAGATAGGCTGTTTTTAAAAATAGTATTTTTAGTTCATTGACTCTGATTCCTTGCGGATACCTGTCCATAACGGATAAAAAAAAGATTATTTTTTGCACTTTTTTCGAAAATGTGTCTCTTATATTCCAGGATGGGTAAAAATATGAATGTCTGTTATGAAAATCAGTTAGTTGATGATAGCGGCTTTATATTTATGAATATGGAACCCTCGAAAATAAAAATATTAAAAGATGAAGAACTTGTAGAATTATTTCAAGATGAAAATGATGACAAGGTATTTGAAGAGATATATCTGCGGTATAAAGAAAGGATCTTTAATTATATCCGCAACTTTCTCTACTTTAAGGATGAAGGAAGCATCAGGGAGATCCTGAATGATGTTTTTGTGACAGTTTACCGGGAGCTTCCCAGGCTGCGACATAAAGAGGCTTTTAAAGTATGGCTTTACAGAATTGCACGAAGTGCGGGGATCAAGGTAATACGCAAAGAAAAGACCAGGAGGGTCTTCATGAATAATGAAGAGGCGGTCACGCGATATTACTTTCAGAATACACAACACTATCCGGATCCTGAGAAACAGCTTATAAAAAAGGAGCTCCGGTTATTTGTCTTTAAAGAGATAAATAATTTAAATCAAAAGGACCGGGAGATCATTATGCTTCGTTTTTATAATGACTTCAAATTTGACGAAATTTCCCGTATCACGGGGATCCCCTTGCGAACCACTAAATACAGGCTTAAGAATGCTTTGATCAAGATCAATGCAAAATTAAAAAAAGAGGGGTATTTAGTATGAAAAAATGCAGGATAGGCAGACATGATCTATTATTATTTACATTTAACATGATTAATGATGAAAAAAAAGAAGTGATCAGGGAACACCTGAAAGAGTGTAAACAATGCAGGAAAGAGCAGGAAAGCTATATCCGTCTAAGATCCACCCTCCCGGCCGCCTACCCCACAGTGCCTGATGCAATGATCCCTAATGATATTCAAAAGATCCTTAAAAAGGTAAAAATACCTTCTACTCGGAAGATTGACAGCATCTTACCCGAATTTCCATTAGAACCTGTAAAACAGCTGCTTTTACGGTTCAGGTCCAATTTAGCTTATCAAATCGTTCTCTTATTAATAATTTTAGCAGTACCGGCTGTCCTTCTATTCTCCCCGCCAGCCAGCAGGATCTATTTTGTGGATGCATCCGGGGACATCAAGGTCAATAACAGTGTTCTATTTAAGGATTATAAATTTAAACTAAAGAAAGGTGTAGAGATCTCTTTAAAAAAGGGAGACTGTTCTTTGCAGGTAGATGAAGAGCAGATATATGTCCTCTCTCCGGATACAACGGTTATAATAGATAAAAAGGAAGATATTCAGATACAACTTAAAAAGGGCGGATTTTACGGATATGTCAACCGGGAAAAGACAAGACAGAACCTGGCGATCCTGGTCAATGATCTGAAATTTGTTGTTACCGGAACCCGCTTTTATATTAATTATGAAAAAGATCACATGGTGGAGCTGTCTGTCTTATCCGGTGAAATAAAGACCTCTATTAACGGTAAAGAGATGGCCATAAAAGGAGGAACAAAATTTGTTAAAAGGATGAACACTGTTTCGCTGGTTTCATTAGAAGGCCGGGAAAAGGAGGAATATGATAAATACTCCCGGCATACACTTGTAAAAGAGATAAACAAGGCAGACCTTGTCAGTATTACAAGCCATCCTGAAAACGCAAAAGTATATCGCAATGGAAAATTGATAGGGGCAACCCCCTTAAGCTTCCTGAGGCAGGAAAGTATTGATCCCGTGATCCTGACACTTCATCAGAAAGGATTTTTCCCCTATGAGGTCGCACTGAAACCGGATAAGGATTTCATCTCCCATGTAGAACTGTTTAAACCAAGGGGGGTTAAATTCTCATGGAAGTTCCAGCACATAAACAAAGTGTTATCCTCACCGCTGTGGTTTAAAAACAATATCATCATCGGTGACATTCGAGGATGGATCAATAACATTGATATAAAGCAGAGAAAATTCCTCTGGAGGTTTAAAACAGGAGGAAGGATCGCTTTAAGCCCCAGGTTATATGATGATAAGGTCTATGTCTTTTCCAATGATAAACATCTGTATGTTTTTGATCTTAAAACGGGAAAATTGTTATGGAAGAAATACGCGGGTATCCTGATCGGAGCAGAACCGGTCTTTTATAACGGCCATATCTATTTTGGCAATATCAGCGGTGATCTTTACGGGATAGATTCATCCAAAGGAAAGATCGATCTGCAGCTGAAATTCAAAAGCGGGTTCTATTCACCCTGCACGATCAAAGATGACCTCTTATATATCGGTGACAGTGAAGGGACTTTTTATGCCATTAACATCAAAAATAAAAAGGTCCTTTTTAGATACAGGACTTCCAGCAGAATTGTTGCATCGACTCCCCTCATTATTGATGATATTCTCTATTTCGGAAGTAACAACGGATATTTATACGCATTAAAAAAGAGAACAGGGGCATTAGTCTGGAAGCATAACACACTCAGTATGATCTTCTCCTCTCCTGTAAAAATAGGCCAACTGGTAGTTATATCTACTTCCAGAGGATGGATCTATGCGCTTGACAATAAAACCGGAAAATTAAATTGGAAGCTGAATACGGGATCAATTAATCTTTCAGCACCTCTGGTGTATAAAAATAGATATATTCTCGCAGGTGATAAGAATAATAATATATTTATCCTGACGAGGTATGGGATCCTTGCTGAAAAACTGAAGATCACCTTTAAAGAATTTATTTTAAACGAGAATGACCTGTTATGCTGGAATAAAAAAGGAATGTTCAGTTATTCTCTTGGTCTTCAAGAATAATTAGGGAGGTAAAAAATGAAAACTCTATTTATTACGGTATTAACATCACTTTTTTTCCTTATCAGTATCGTTCCATCTTCTGCTCAATTAGAGAAAGGCCCCAGTTCTTCCCAAACAGAAAATGAGATCTTTACATCTAAAAATCCGCTTGTACTTATGGATTTCAATTATAGAGAGCCTGTTACCAAATATGGCGGGATGTGGGGTATCTTTGACTTTAATCCCCATGACAGAAATGCATTCTGCAGGTCCTCTTTTGCAAAGGATAAGGATCTTCATAAAAAGGGTTATTATCTGAAGGTCACCTATGATGTCGACTCCCCCCAGGCTGCTTTTAATGGTGTATGGATCAAGCTCAACGGGATCGATCTCTCCAAATTCTCCGCTATCTCTATGAAGGTGCGGGGCGATTCAGAGAAAGGATTTACTGATTTCTTCAAAATTGAACTGAAAGATAAGACCAGCAAGATCGAGTACTATGTAGAGGATATCACTGACCAGTGGAAGGAATTTATCCTGCCTTTTGAGGAGTTCGAAGGAACCGTAGAGGATATTGACTGGAAGAATATGATCGAGTTTATACCCTGTGTCTTTGAGGACTGGCGCTTCAAACAGAAAACCGGAAGGCTTTATATTGATGACATTCAGTTGATTCCGAAAGAAGGCGAGAAAGTACTGCTGAAGGATATTATTGGAAACAAAAAGAAAAGCTAAAACAGATAAGGATCAAATTTTTTTTAGAAGTTTAAGAAAACATTTTAGTAGGGAGGAAAAAAATGAAAACAAGTAAAATTATCATTAGTCTTCTTTTAACAGGGCTTCTGACAGGTTTATCCTTCGCACAGACTGCCCAGGAAAAATCAAAAGATGAGATCTATACCACTCAGAACCCGCTTGTTCTGATGGATTTTGACAACAGGGAGCCGGCTACCAAACATGGCGGAATGTGGGGTATCTTTGACTTCAATCCTCATGACAGGAACGCATTCTGCAGGTCCTCTTTTGCAAAGGATAAGGATCTTCATAAAACCGGATATTATCTGAAGGTCACTTATGATGTCGATTCTCCACAGGCTGCTTTTAACGGTGTATGGGTCAAACTCAACGGGATCGATCTTTCCAAGTTCTATGCAGTCTCCATGAGGGTCAGGGGAGACATGGAGAAGGGGTTTTCAGATTTCTTTAAGATCGAATTGAAAGATAAAACTACCAAGATCGAATACTATGTAGAGGATATTACGGACCAATGGAAAGAATTCATCCTGCCTTTCGAGGAATTCGAAGGGACTGTTGAAGACATTGACTGGAAGAATATGCATGAATTCATCCCCTGTGTCTTTGAGGACTGGCGATTCAAACAGAAAACAGGACGGCTCTATATCGATGACATTCAGTTCATTCCGAAAAAAGGCGAGAAAGTAACTTTGACTGAAGTATTGAACAAAAAAACGGAAAAAACAAAAAACTGATAAATGATCAGGAAAGTGGGATCGCATTTGTTACTATTAAGGCGGTCCCGCTTTCCCGACATTTCATGCTGTATATAAATTATAAATGAAGGGAGGAAGATCATTATGAAAAAACAGGTAGGTACATTGTTACTGTTATTCCTGCTCCCCTGCTTGGGTTATGGTATAAAGACAGGATCAAAAATTATTGATAAAGAGAATCCATTCGTGGTAATGGATTTCAACGGAAAAGATAAGACCAATTACTTCGGTGAAAAATGGAATGTTCGAAATCTGATGAGGGACGGAGCATTCTGCAACACTTCCTTTATTACGGACACGTCCCTTAATAAGAAAGGCTTTCATTTAAAAATGGATTATGATGTTGAACCGCTTAATGCAAAAATCGACTTTCTTCTGGATTTCCACAGCATTGACCTTAGCCTTTTTAAAGGAATTAAATTCAATATAAGGGGTGATCAAGAGAACGGCTTTACTGATATTTTAAAGATCAACCTCCATACATGGAATCAGACCCTCTCCTATGTCATTGATGGAATAAGTGATCAATGGAAGGAGTATCAGATAGATCTGATAAAATTTGAGGGTAAGAACAAAGACCTCTTCAACTGGGAAGGGATCGAACAGATCTCGATCTCTTTTGAAAGTGTAGCCATAAATGCAAAGACGGGAACCCTTTATCTGGATGACATCCTCCTTGAGCCTAAAAAGGGAACAAGCATCACTCTAAATGATCTGAAGATCCAGAAATATACAAAGCCGCGTAAGAGACTTTATGATTTTCCAAAAGAACTGGTAAAAAAGATCGACCTGAACCAGTCTGATAAAAAGCTCCTGTATCAGATCGCCCGTGACTCCTGGCTCTATTTCAAGAACGTCGTTGACCGGAACACTTTACTCATCATGGACCATATCAAAGTGGGTAAAGATTTAAAAGAAAGCCACATTGGAGATTATACCAATATTACCAATGTCGGTCTTTATATCCTCTGTATCCTGGCAGCACATGATTTTGGATATATCAGTGAAAATGAAACAGTTGCTATTTTACGAAAACTGTTGATAACCCTGAAAAAAGTGAAGAAATGGAACGGGCTATTTTACAACTGGTATCTGACCAAGAATGCCAAGATCGCAGGAGAATACGTCTCTACGGTAGATAACGGATGGATGGCAGCCGGGCTGATCGGTTTAAGGAATTCATTGAATGGTAAATTAAAAGAAGAAGCAGAAGAACTGCTGAAGGAGATGGATTTTTCTCATCTCTATAATCCTTCTCCTGAATTCGGCCAGTTTCACCTGGGATACCATACGGATCTTAAAGCCCTGGCTAAATATCACTATGCCCTGTTAGCAACAGAACCCCGAGTGGCCAGCCTGATAGCTATCGGGAAAGGAGATGTCCCGCGTGATCACTGGTTTAAGCTGGCTCGCACTTTAAAAGCCGAATGGGACTGGCAGAAACAGGTACCAAAAGGAAGGTGGAAGGAGAAACTGGGCGTGAAATTTTTCCAGGGATATTATACTTACAAGGACTTGAAGATCGTTCCCAGCTGGGGCGGAAGTATGTTCGAATTTTTAATGCCAACCATCGTGATCGATGAAAAGAGATGGGGCCCGAAAAGCTTTGCAATGAACAACCGGAATGCTGTTGAAGCACAGATCCTTTATTCCAGAGAAAAAGGATATTGTTTCTGGGGATTTTCACCCTGCTCTACCCCTAATAATGTATATGGCGGTTATCATGAATTCGGTATCCCGGAGATCGGTGCTAAGGGATACTTTCCGGAAGGAGTGGTCACTCCCCATGCGGTCATCCTTGCCCTCTCATCCTATGATGCAGGGCCGGTTATAGAGAACCTGCGGGGATTGATCAAGGCCTATCCGGATATTTACGGAGAGTACGGACTGTATGATTCCGTGGATATTGAAACAGGACTGGTAAATAAAAAATATCTGGCATTGGATCATGCCATGATACTTTTGACCCTGAATAACTATCTTAATAACGGCGCTACTCAGAAATGCTTTGAGACCGATACAATATTTCAAAATGTCAGCAGTCTGCTTATGGAGGAGGACTTTTTTCAGTAAAACATTCGGTTTATTGGGATCGTGTCTATTCATTATTCATTTCATATTTAAAGAAGGGAGCCTGAATAATAGAAAGTAAAAGGATTCAGATAAAATGGATAATGAATAGACGCGGTCTTTAAAATTTTATAGTTGTTTATATTGACCTCAAGTACCCAAGCACATCAGAGATGTGTTTGGATGAAAAAGTAAAGTAGAAAGAACTGTACTTTATATTGCATTACATATCCCAGGTGCATTGCTAAATGCACCTGGGATTGGAAAAGTAAAGTTAAGAAAACAAAATACAATGTGAATTGCATATACCCAAGCACATCAGAGATGTGCTTGGGTGAAAAAGCAAAGTAGAAAAACAAAAATGTTTGATAAATACATTTTTGTTTTTCTACCCCCAATCCTTTTTCAAAAAAAATCTTGACTTCTCATTTTAATTGATTAATTTATTTCTATAAACGAAAGTTTTTTCGTTAAGGCAGAAAAATATGAAATTAACCATCCATGAGATCGCAAAAGCAAGCAATGTATCTATCGCTACTGTCTCCAAAGTTTTAAATAATCGTGAAGGAGTCAGTGAACAGGTACGTTTAAAAGTCCTGCAGACAGCTGAACGCCTTGAATACTATCCCTACATTAAAGCAAGGGAAACAGGGCTCTTCAGGAAAAAAGCCAAGTATATTGCCGAAGTATTCGGTAATGCTCATCACTCCCTGATATATGAGCTTGAACAGGGGATCTCACAAGTTGTCTCAAAATATAATTATTATGAAGTAAAACATTTCCTCTCCCATATAGAAGAGAGAAATATCGACAAGGTCAAACTCTTTATCAACAATCTGCGCAGAGACCAGGATATAGCGGGCCTGATAATTCTCTTTGTAAAACTGAATGATAAAATAATTAGTGATCTCGTTCACCATAAGCTCTTTACGGTACTGGTGAATACCAGAAGCGACCTGGCTTCCTGTGTTATTGTAGATAATATTAAATCTTCGTATATGGCGACTGAGTACCTTATAAAAACAGGCTGTAAAAAGATCGGCATCATCGTTTCCGATGCTGAGAATATTGATGTCTGGTCCGATCGGATCGAAGGTTACAAGAAGGCCCTTATCGCTCATTCCATTAAATTCTCCCCTGATCAGATAGAATATGAGAATACTTTTGAACCCTATCAGACCAAGCTGGCTACAAAGCTGCTTCTGGAAAGAAATCCAAAGCTGGACGGCATTGTGTTTGCCAGTGATTGGCAGGCTTACGCCGGTATACAGTATCTTAAAGAAAAGAAAGTAGCTATTCCGGATGATGTCTCGGTTGTGGGATTTGATGACCTGAAATTCAATGAATTCATTCACCCCCGGCTGACATCTATCAAACAGCCCATGGAAGTGATGGGACAGACAGCCATGAACCTGTTAGGCGAAATGATAAAGAAGGACAAGATCATCAGAAGAACGATCACACTTGAAAGTAATATCGTTGTCAGGGAAACGACACGAACAATATAAAGGGCATCATCCGATAATGTTGATCGATGATCCCCTTAATTAAATTCGGGGATATTCTATGTAACATGCTCCGGTTGTGTGTGACTGCTTGGCAAAAATATCACCACAAACGAAATCTGAATTCTTTGGTAGGGAGGATTTCATGAGGAAGCTTGCACTTATTTGGTTTATAGTCCTTTTAACAGGCATCTCGTATCAATCAGATCTTACCGCAGAGGAAACCATTGACCCGTCTCATCCACTTATTATTCATGATTTTAATGATAAAGAACAGCCGGATTTAAATATTTACGAAAAAAAATCTATTGCTGAAAATATGATCAAAAAATATTATGAAGCAGAAATAAAGGCCATCTATACTAAGGATACCGACCTCCATAAAAAAGGAAAATATTTAAAGCTGGAATATGATGTCACTCCTTATAATTCAGAAGTCGGCTATGTGATCCCCTTTCAGGGGTTGGACATCACATATTTTGACAAGATCTCATTTCAGATCAAAGGAGACCATCAGAAGGGATACACAGATAAAATAAAGATAGAGATAGCCACCTGGAATGACAGGATAAGTTTTCTGCTGGATGATATCTCCGGAAAGTGGAAGAAAACAGTGATCGATCTTAATGACTTCACCGGGGAACGGGAAAATTTCAACTGGGAAGGCGTGGAAAGGATCACATTCATCATAGCAAACCTGAACAGCGAAGTGACCAAGGGCGGATTATATTTTGATGATATAAAACTGCTCCCGAAAAAGGATACATCCATAACACTGGAACAGCTGAAACTTCAAAAATTTATTAAGCCCATGGACAGGCTCTTTAAATTCCCGGAGGATAAGACCCACAAGATCAACCTGAAGAAGAACAGGGAAATACTTGAAAAGATCGCCCGGGACACATGGAAATTCTTTCAAAATACCATTGACAGGAATACATACCTTGTCATGGATAATATAACGGTCGGGAAGAACATCACCTCCAGTAAAGTGGGAGATTATACGAATATAACCAACATCGGCCTCCAGATCCTTGCCGTACTCTCTGCGTATGATCTGGGATACATTAAAAAGAAAGAGGCATCTGAATATATAGAGCATCTTCTCATAACATTAAAAAAACTGAAAAAATGGAAAGGCCTCTTCTATAACTATTATCTGACAAAGAACGGCAAAATAGCCAACAAGTTCATATCCAGCGTGGATAACGGATGGCTGGGTGCGGGACTGATCTGTTTGCGGAATGCTCTGGACGGCGAGTATAAAAAAGAGGCAACAGAGATCCTCGACAAGATGAATTTCGCAGAATTATATAATCCGAAAATGGGCCAGCTCTTTCTCGGATACCAGACCGATAAGGAAGCACCATCCAAATACCATTACGGCCTGCTTGCTACGGAACCGAGAATTGCCAGCCTGATCGGCATCGGTAAAGGCGATATTCCCGAGGAGCACTGGTTCAAAGCACACCGGACCCTTCCTAAGGAATGGGACTGGCAGAAACAGGTGCCAAAAGGAAAGAAGAAAACCCTGTACGGAGTGGACTTTTTCGGAGGATATTACGAATATAACGGCATACAATTCGTTCCAAGCTGGGGAGGCAGTATGTTTGAATCATTGATGCCCTGCATCGTTCTGGATGAAAAAAGACTGGCTCCCGACAGCTTCGGCGCCAATGACTACAGGATCGTACAGATCCATATAAAGTATTCTGAGGAAAAAGGGTTCAAATACTGGGGGTTTTCCCCCTGCTCTATTCCTGATTCCATGGGCGGATACAAGGAATTCGGAATTCCCGTACTCGGGACCAAAGGGTATTCACCTGACGGTATCGTCACCCCGCATGCGATCATTCTTGCCCTGTTAGCCTATGATGAAGAGCCGGTAATGAAAAACCTAAAAAAACTGATAAAAGAAAATCCCGATATCTACGGTGAATTCGGCCTTTATGATTCTATTGATATTGAAAGCGGACAGGTCACTAAAAAATACCTGGCACTGGACCAGGGGATGATACTTATCTCCTTATGCAATTTTTTAAACAAAGGGTCCATCCAGAAAAAATTTGAAAAGGACGAGATCATCCAGAATGTTCTCGGTATTTTAAGATCCGAAAATTTTTTCAAATAGGCCAGTTGCAAATGGAAAATGAAAGATAGAATAAATGAAAATTATTCTTGAATTTTCATTTATTTGAGATATAATAAACTATATCTTAAGGTCACGGGGTATAGTTGTTCCCAATTATCAATTTACCAAAGGAGGTATGGTACCATGAAAAAACAATTTTCGATCATCTTTGTCATTGTCCTGCTTTGCTCTGTATCACAGATCTATGCAAAGTATAAAGCCGATGACACTTTCACCGAAAGCAAGCCGTTTATCCTTCTTGACTTTGATGATAAGTCGGAAGCAAATAATGTAAGCGGACAGTTCGGGACTTTTGATGCAAATCCGCGGGATAAGGAAGCGTATATCCGTAAACGCTTTAAAAAGGATAAAGACCTTCATAAGAACGGATATCATCTTTATCTGAAATATGATGTGGATTCCTCCCAGGCCGCATTTAACGGTATCTGGACCAAACTGAACGGCCTTGACCTTTCCGGATTCCAGGCTTTCACCATCACGGTAATGGGAGATAAATCACTGGGATTCAGTGATTTTTTTAAGATCGAACTCAAGACAAAAAAAGATAAAATAGAATCCACAGTGGAAGACATCTCAGACAAATGGCAGAAGCTCGTCATTCCTTTCAGTGAGTTTGAAGGTGATCTGGAAGAGTTTGACATGACAGATATGTATGAATTCACCATTGTATTCGAGGACTGGAAATTCAAAGAGAAGACAGGTGCTTATTATATTGATGATATTGGTTTTATCACAAAAAAAGGAGCAACCCTGAAATTCTCGGACCTCCTTGGCGGTAAAAAGAAAAAACCAAAAACTGAAAAATAAACAGCATTTTATTAAGAAGAATAGCAGGGACACAGGATCACCTCGTCCCTGCTATTTTTATAAATCAGGTAAAAACTTTCCTTAAATAAAAATTATTTTCATTATAAATTGAGAACTTCCGGTTGAATTTTAAAAAATATATGATATAATATATAATATAAATACAGAGCTTATTTCAGCCGAAAGATATAGAAGGAACCATGAAAACAATATTAAAAATTATCATGATAATATTCCTTACAGCCTGCATCACGGGTCATGCTGAAGCAGAAAAGTATAAACCGGATGACACTTTCACCGTTAATAAGCCCTTTATCCTGTTTAATTTCGATGATAAAGCCCCGGTGAACAATATCGGGGGAAGCTATGGCGCCTTTGACCTGAACCCGTATGACAGGCAGGCGTACTGCAGGATCTCGCTGAAAAAAGATAATGATCTCCATAAAAAAGGATATTATCTGAAAGCCACTTATGATGTGGAATCTGACCAGCCTGCTTTTAACGGTCTCTGGACAAAGCTCAACGGATTGAACCTCTCGCAATTTGAAGGGATCTCCCTGAAAATCAAAGGGGACAAGGAAAAAGGGTTTTCTGATTTTTTCAAGATCGAGCTGAAGGATAAGGAGAACAAATTGCAGGCAGATATCGAAGAGATAACCTCCCAATGGAAGACCTTTGTCATCCCCTTCCATGAATTCGAGGGAGACCTGGAACAATTCAACTTTGCCGATCTTAACGAATTCACGATGGTCTTTGAGGACTGGAGGCTGAAGACAAAGAGCGGACGGTTCTTTATCGATGACATATCTTTTATTCCGAAAAGCGGGAAAAGCGTAAAGTATAAAGAGCTGCTTCCTGAAAAACCCGTAGAGAATAATAATAAAGCGATCAAAATGGTTGTACAGGAAAAAGAGAATGAGGTCCTGGTCAATATCATAGAGGATGAAAAATATCTATTTGACAAAGGCACCAGCACCATCAGTGACAAAGGAAGAGAAGTGCTGGATAAAGTCATAAAAGTAGTGAACAAGGACAGCTATAAAAGAATAATCATCATGATGTTTGCCGGCAGATCAAAAAAAGACAACGAGACCGCTTCAGAAATAAAAGCAAGGGCCGTATTTGATTATCTGATCAAAAAGGGAATTGATTACAAGAAACTCGAATATCGTATAATTGCTGAAGGAAAAGATAAAAGGAAAAATTATAAATGTGATGTACTCATCATTCGCTGGAAGGAAGGCGAAGAAGAGAAATTCAAGACCCACTTCTTTAACGGCATGGATGCTTTTATTAAAGAAGGATATACCCAGGCGATAAACGAATGGAATAAAGCCCTCAAGATCGATCCTGATAATAAAGATCTGAAACAGCGGATCGACCAGGCAAAGAATGCTTTGGTAAAAAAATAGCATCTAAGAAGATTTTGTATTATTATATTTGGTAGCCGCAGGCTTTAGCCTGCGTTTGATAAAACAAAGAATTGAAAGAATTACGCAAGCTGAAGCTTGCGACTACCTTAATAAAAATAATCATCTACTGCCCGATTTTTTTAAACTCTCCATTTTAAACTCCGCTAAAATAGTTTGCCCTCTTTTGTAAAATGGAACACATAGTAATTAGAACAAAAACAAAGGAGGTATATCATGAAGGGTAAAATAACATTAATTCTGTTGCTCATCGTTTTCAGTATCAACGTGTCTGCCAGCGGTCTGGTCAAGAACATAACGCCGATAATCTATTCATTTCCTGAGAATATCCAGGTCATTCCCGGCGACAGGCAGATAACAATAAAGTGGGACATGAACTATAAAGGCAAGATCGCTGCTTTTCAGGTTTACCGGACATCAACAGGCGAAAAGGGATGGAGAAGGATCGCAGAGGTTAAAGAAAAAAGTTACGTGGATAAGGGATTATATAACAAAGTAAAATACGCTTATATGGTAAGGGCCACTGACGACTATTTCAATTTCAGTGAATTTTCAAAAATAGTCTCCGCTATCGCATTCAGTAAAAATAATGAATCGAATGATTTTCTTCTTTTAAAAAATCATATCACCCCCGATGACCCGCAGAAACTGGTTATGAATATATTCATGGGAAATACCGGAAAAGAAAACCATGAGGAAGAGGTGAATGTCACTATTTACGATTCCGAGAAGAAGGTTATCAAGAAGAACAAGATACGAAAAATGAGAAAAGAAAATCCTATCGTTTTCACATGGGATCTAAGAGATACAAACCAGAGGCAAGTTCTTGAAGGACAATATTCAGTTGTTGTCAGGATAAAAGACTGGGAACTTTCCAGGAAGTTTTATATCATCAGGTAATATTTTTTACTTCCCTACCAGGTCAAAGCGATCCGGCTTCCAGGGTATGGGGCCGGGAAATGCCGGGTTGCTTTGGCCCAATTACAGGGACAGACGGTAATGGAAAAATTTAAATATTGTTTTTTAATTATTATGTATTATAATATTTCATTAATTAAAAGTCAGCTGTCATCTGATAATTCAAAATTAAAAAACAGAGTTAGAGAATTGAAAGAGAATCTAAAAAAACTTCCTGATGAAAAACTTGTGGAAATATTCAGATCAGATAAAAGCAATGAGGTCTTTGGAATATTATATGAAAGGTATAAAAATATGATATATGCTTACGTAAAAAAATTTTTATATACGACACCGGAGGATATTGCCGGAGAAGTGATGCATGATATTTTTATCAGTGCTTATCTGAGTCTCGTGAAGATCAAAAATCCGCTTGCCTTCAAGGTCTGGCTTTACCAGATCGCACGGCGAACCTGCCTGAAATATATCCGGTCAGTTAAATTCTCTACGGTAAGCATTGAGGCAGGCTCGGATCCCTCCCACACATTTGATATACCGGATAAGAAGATCAATATTGAGAAAGAATATATTGAAAAAGAGATCCGGCTGGCAGTCTTTGACCAGATCGGCCGGATGGATAAACAGTTCAGGGAGATCGTCATTTTAAAATTTGTAAACAAGCTGACCTTTGAAGAGATATCCGGTATTATAAAAATACCTGTCAGAACAATAAAGTACAAACTGAACAGGGCTTTTGACAGGATCAATAAAAAACTTGAGAGGGAAGGCTATTTATAATGAAACAGAACAATATATACAGTAGCGGTGATCTGTTGAAATACTTTTTCGGGCTTTTCTCAAAGAAAAAGAGGGCCCGGATCAAAGAGTATCTGGAACACGGGAAAGGTCGAAACCAGGAAATCACAAAAGCTGTGAATATAAAAAATGCCATTGATAATGAGCCGATTCCGGAATATAAAGAAGATCTTAATATTATTATTAAAAAGGCCCTGAAACTGAAAGAGAGGAAAAAGCAGGAGGATCCCTTTCAAAAATGGCTCCAATTCATCCGGGAAAATGTAATAATCCCGCTTTCTTATAAATGGAAGTATGCAGCCGCTGTTATGGGTATTATCATTTTAGGTATTATTCTATTCTTACCCCAGCCAAAGCCTGAGGTTTATGTAACAGGTGCTAACGGTGACCTCATGATCGATGATCAGGATTTCTTTTCCGGGAAAAGATCAAAATTCAGCCTAAAAAGAGGGATCCGTATACAGACAGGAGACGGCAAGATCAGCTTTCAGATCAGGGACAAGAAGATCATTCTCATGCAGAAAGAGTCTGATTGTACACTCACACGGGAAGAGGGAACCCTTCACTTAAAACTGGTAAAAGGAAGTATATTCTGTAATATAAAAAGATCACAAGATGCAGCTGTGCTCCTTGTGCATGCCGGTGAAATACAGTTTAAAATAACAGGCACAAAATTCACTTTAACCAGAGAGAAGACCGAAAATATCGTAACGATGGAACTCCTGGAAGGAAGAGTGGAAGCTCAATTCAGGGATAAATCGTATACCATAACTGACAGGTCTTTGTTTCAGATAAAGGGTACTCAGATCCTGAGGCGTGATCTAAACAAAATGGAACTGAAAAAATTCCGCTCCTTTAACGAGGTTCAGTTCATCAGCGGACTGCATAATTCCAAAGGTCTCTTTATTGAAACTGATCCTTCAGACAGCACTGTTTTCAATAAAGGAAAAGCAGTAGGAAAAACGCCTTATTTTATGGCTGAGGATATTAAGAAAGAGTATGATCTCTTTGTCTTTAAAAATGGATATTTAGCAGAAGAGATAGATATAAAGAATATTAAACAAAAAGGCCTGCAGATGAAACTGAAAAAGAGAAGTGAGCCGGAACTGTTATGGAAGTACCGTTCACCTGTCCCTGCTACAGCCAACCCCTTAAAGGTCGATTCATTTCTGATCATACCCGGCGAGGATAATATCGTTTACAAATTCAGCCTGACTGCGAAAAAAATGACATGGGGGTTTCATGTAAAGGACAAGGTCACTATAAAACCCTGTTTTTATAAGGATACGCTCTACATTTCATCATCTGATGGTTCTTTATATGCTGTCGATTTTAAAACCGGCAGGCTCATCTGGCAAAAACAGGTTGGTAAGCTGGTCTACTCTGAAATAGTTGTATATGAACAGAATCTGTATTTAGCTACCGGCAAAGGGATCATTTACTGCATGGATAAAAAGAATGGAAATATAATGTGGCATAAAGAGTTTCCCAACGCTTTCTATTCCCCTTTTATTATTAATAATGATACGATCTATATAGGCAATATAGACGGCTATTTATACGCCATTAATATCCGTAACAGGAAGATCAAATGGAAGATACAGACCCAGGCTGAAATTGTAAGCTCCAAACCCTTTATAAAAGACGACCTGATCTTTTTTACCAGCAATGACGGTATTGTCTATGCGGTTGAGCACAGGTCGGGAAGACTGAGATGGAAGTACAGAACAGGCAGCTCTCTATTCACATCACCCATCTATCTGGACGGCCTGGTCATCATCACGGCAAATAACGGATTGATCCATGCTCTGCAGAGCAGCACAGGAACACTGAAATGGAAGTATAATACCGGAGAAGATATTCTTTCGAATCCTGTTATCTTTAATAACAGGTATATATTTGCGGGGGATAAGAATAATACATTATATATACTGAATAAATATGGCATACTCTTTTCCAGATACGGGCAGGCTTTCAAGTATTATATCCTCTATGATAAAAACGTTATTATGTTCGGAAGGGACAATATTGTCTATAATTTTCAGTTAATTCAGAAAGCAGATTAATTCATTTTTTTAATGCCGATGTAATTATAATTATTATCATATAGATGGGAAGGTAAGAGCTAATTGAAAATTTTAAAACGCATGACAGAAATCTGTACTTTGATCATTATAATACTTATCACAACAGTTAAGCTGAACTCAAAAACAATGCTGGTTGATGATTTCAATAAAGGAAGGGGAAGAAACAAGCTGGACGGCATGAATATTGTCTGGGAGAACAAACCCGGCCGCTGCCAGATAAAATATATAAAAGATACCTTCCATACTTTCGGCGGAACAGGCCGTTCCCTTCAAGTCACCTATGATATAAGCGTGACAAACACGTCCTACTGCGGATATGCACTCGGATTGAATAAAAGAGATATCTCTGAATTCAATTACCTCTCTTTCTGGGTAAAGGGTGAAAAAGGGGGAGAATTTTTTAAAGTAGAATTGAAGTGCTGGCCGGCCAATACCAATGAAAACCGTAAAGTCGGAAAATCATACATTTCTGATTATCTGGATGGAGGAGTAACATCCCAGTGGCAGAAAGTGGTCATCCCTATTGACACTTTCGGATCTCTGATCGATAAAAAAGATATGTGGGAACTCACTATTACTTTCGAACATTATCAATCCACTGTTAATGGAAGCCCCATGCAGGGTACTATCTATCTTGATGATATCCTTTTCGGAACGTGGAAGGAAGGATCTGTCCGGTTCGATCATTTTGGAGATAAGATCGAGATCAACGGATTTGGCGGGAATTCATCATTTGCAGATGTCAATGGCTATATAAAAAGTAAAATCATCTACACCAATGACTGTATTTACCCGCATGTGCTAAAACTGGATTATGCGGTAGAAAGGCAGGATAGTTATGCTTTCTATTACAACCTCTTCGGGGGAGGAACAAACGGATTTGTAGCTGTCCCTTTTGATCTCAGCAATTATGATTACTTCTCTTTCTGGGCAAAATGCGAATCCGGCGAGATCGATCTGAAGACCACATGGCCATGGAAGGGTTTAAAGATCGAAATGGACACAGATGATGACCCGTCAGTCTCCTATTTTACACATATTGCACTGACCAACAACTGGAAGAAGATCAGAATTCCTTTATCAAATTTTAAAATGAATGGAAGCGGTCCCGTATCCATTGACAAATCTCAGATCGCCAAACTGGTCTGGGTCTTAGACGGATTCTACCTGAATGATGAAGACCGTTCCAATTCGATCTATATTGATAATATTCAATTCGAGGAACAGGGATACAGGCCTGACAGGGAAGCTCCCATGCAACCTGCACTACTCTCTTTTAATGGAGAAGAGCTTGAAGACGGGGAAGAGCTGGACATCATGAACGACCTCTCTGCAGTTGTGACTACCGGTTCTAATGATCCCTCATTAGAATCCGTCTTTTTTGAGTACAGCATGAATAATGGACTGACATGGAACAGGATAGGAACAGATTATGATACTACTGATGAATTCTATTCCGTAAAATGGAATACGCTTTATTTTTCCCCGGCAAGAAGGATCAGGGTCCGGGCTTGTGCAATGGATGCTTCCGGCAACGTCTCCCATGCAGGCTATACCTGCTTTATCAATAAAGATGTGCAGGGGGAACCTCTTATCAACAAACCTCTTCAATCCATATTATCACCCAATAATGACGGTGTTAATGATATTATTATTTTTTCCGGCCTGATGGAAGGGTACAGGATCGACATCTATGACAGGGAGGGACGGTTAATAAAAACCATCAATAAACAGGACTACTGGGACGGAAAGAATGAGAACAACAGGATAGTGGATGACGGTCTGTATGTTTACCATATCAGGATCAAGAACTGGAAGATATCCGGGACTATCATGGTTGTCAGTGATAACCTTTAAAAAAATTTGATATTTTTTTTATTTTTATTATACATATAAGTGTACATAATATGACATTATTGGGAAGATGTGATCCTGATACTAATCAATTCAATCTGTTATCTAATAATTATTTAAACAAGGAGAAATTATGCCCGGTGATAAACTAATAAAAATATTCACTCTCTGCCTGTTATTCTGTCTGATCCCGTTCTCTTCTCTTTTTTCTGAGCAGGAAATGAATGATGAAGAATTCATTAAAATGGTCATGGAGAGAACCTTTCGTTTTTTCTGGGATGAGGCGAATCCGGATAACGGGCTGATACCCGATGCTACCAGTAATCCTGACTGCAGCAATTCCGTTACGGGATTCGGCCTGGCTGCTGTCTGCATTGCCCATAAAATGGGATGGATCACCTATAAAGAGGCTTACGACAGGGTCTTGAAGACTCTGCAGAACTTTGCCGATTATCCGGGCAATCCCTCATCAATACAGGTACAAAAAGAGCATGGCCATCATTATCACTGGGTAGATATCAATTCAGGGCAATGGATCGAGCAGGAAGGGATCTGGGCTACTGATACGGCCGCTTTTATTGCCGGTGTCATTACCGTTGGCGAATATTTTAAGGGGACCGAGGTCCAGAAAACGGCCAATATGATCTATACCAATGTGGACTGGACATGGTTTTTAAACAAGAACAACAACTTCTTTTATGTGGGATGGCAGCCCGAGGAAGGATTCATCTATGAATACAGGATGACCAAGATGGGAATTCTGCCCCTGATCATGGCCATATCCTCCCCTACCCACCCGGTTCCGGTGGAAACATGGTATAATCTAGGGAACACATACTATCACGCAAATTATAAAGGGTATAATTATGTAGGGGATGGAGCCGCATACATGCATCAATGGCCCCTCTGCTTCATTGACCCGCGCTTAAAGAAAGATTACTTTCTTGATTACTTCCAGGACACCCGGGAATTCTCCCTGGCCAGCAGGCAGTGGTGTATCGATAATAAACAGGACGGTTACCATGAGAATAACTGGGGATTGAATCCCAGCGTTGGGCCCGGTGATATTTACGGAGAGTATGCTGCTCCCGTGATTCCCGGCGCACCCGTACCCTATAACGGCAAGAATAACGACGGCACGGTAGCTCCCACAGCGGCCATCAGTTTCATGCCCTTTACGCCTAAGGAATCTCTGGCCTATATGAAATATATCTATGAAAAATATAAGGATGAGATATTCGGAAAATACGGTTTTACGGACAGCTATAATGTAAAGAAGGACTGGTGGTGCAAAAATTTTCTCGGGATCGACCAGGGACCGATCATTATCATGCTTGATAACTATCTGAACGGGACTGTATGGAAGAGTTTCATGGCAAACAAATATATCAGGAAAGGCATGCAAAAGATCGGCTTTACAGGTATTATTGATGATTTTGACAGGACAGATCATTCACCATCTTATGCCAAATGGCTGAGCCTCAAGGATAAGTATAAATTCAACAAGATCAATACAAAATCCAAAGAGGGTGAGTATTCCCTGAAAATAAAACTGACAAAGATCGAAAAGAAAGACTTCTTCGTGATCGAACCGGAGCTGAAGGATCTCTCCGGATATAAATACCTTGCTTTCTGGCAATCTGGCGGATTCAGGCCCGGGATCCTTCTGGTTGATTCCAATAAAAAGAGAAGCAGCATCAAGTATATCAAAAAAGTAATGGACGGGTCCTGGGCACTATACTATTATGACATCTCAAAGCTCGGCATAGATACCGGATCGATACATAAGATCGTAGTATACCTTCGGAGCAGGTACCGAGAGGATGTTTACCTTGACCATATACACCTGGCTCATAACATGATCGATAAACTCCCCCCGGCTCCAATGAATTTCAAAGCAGAGACCGGGAAACTGAGAGGAGAGATCAAGCTTTCATGGAATACTCCCAAACCTGAAACACAGAGCG
>JAHITG010000136.1 GCA_018817865.1 Spirochaetota bacterium | reverse complement strand
ATTTCTCCTAACTTTCTATCCGGATTATCTTTTTGTAATTTCAGAGCCTCTTTTACCTGCTTGTCGGTTAATTTACCGTACTTAACCAAAATTTCACCAAAATACTTGTGCATTCACTCCTCCTGTTTATTAAAATTCTTCATATAATTCTCAGCACACAATTTAGCCAGATCCCGTACCTGTTTAATATAATTGGTCCGTTCAGCAACGGAAATAGCACCACGGGCATCCAGCAGATTAAAAGCATGGGAACATTTCAAGACATAATCGTAGGCCGGCAGAACAAAACCGCTGGAAATAATACTTTTACATTCTGCTTCATATTTTTTAAATAGATCAAAAAGCATTTCTACATTAGCGACCTCAAAATTATAATGAGAAAACTCGACCTCATCCCTGTGATGCACCTGGCCATAGGTCATCTTATTATTCCAGAGTATATCAAAAACAGATTCTTTATTCTGAAGATACATGGCTATTCTTTCAAGGCCATACGTTAATTCTACTGAAATTGGGTTCAATTTAATTCCGGCAATAGTCTGAAAATAAGTGAATTGAGTGATCTCCATTCCATCCAGCCATACTTCCCAGCCGAGACCGGAAGCTCCTAATGTAGGTGACTCCCAGTCATCCTCTACAAAACGAATATCATGTTTTTTCAGATCCAATCCCAGATCAATCAAGCTGTCTAAATACATCTGCTGTATATTATCCGGAGAAGGCTTTAATATTACCTGATACTGATAATAATGCTGTAACCTGTTCGGATTTTCTCCATATCGTCCATCCGTAGGACGGCGCGAAGGCTCTACATAAGCCACACTCCATGGGTCCGGACCAAGCACCTTTAAAAAAGTGGCAGGATTAAATGTCCCGGCTCCTACTTCAATATCATACCCCTGATAAAGAACACATCCTTTTTCACTCCAGTACTTGGACAATTTCATTATTAAATCCTGAAAAGTCAGCAATTCTGATAACCCCCTATTTTTTCGTCAGGATCTCGATCCTGTGCGCTGCTTCTTTTGCCCTCGGGTCTTCCGGATCTAATTTCTGCATTACTTTTTCATAATACTTTACAGCCTGATCAAGATCTTTGATCTGAGTTTCATACGCTAAAGCGAGATTAATATAAATGTCGATCTCTTCCGGAGTAAAAAGCAATGTCAGTTTCCAGTAATCTACAGCATTTTTAAAATCCTTTAACTGAAAATATGTTGTAGCAATATTATTATATACTTCCACAAAACCCGGGTCCATGGTCAATGCCTGTTTATATAGATCAAGGGCGGCTTGAAAATCTTTCTGGAAGTATGCTTTATTTCCCCTGTTCTTTAATTCTTTTGCTTTTGCATTTTTACTGGAATCATCAATTGATAAGATAAAATTAATTACATCATATATCTCTTTCTCATGAGGATTTTTAATACCCATCTGGTCATAGATCGTTATATACTTATTAAAGTAGAAGAGCGCACGTAAATAATTTTTTTTATGCTGATAAAAAACAACACCGAGATTAAAAAGGGATTCCATTTGAAATTGATTGTTGGGATCAATATTAAATGCACCTTTTTTAATTTTTAAAGCTCTCTTAAAGCTTCCTATGGAATAATGAATATATTGTTTTTCCTCGTATTTCACACCCTGAGCAAAGAAATATCCCGGATCCATATGCAGGGAATCATACAAATAGTATTTAAAAAAACCTCTAAAAGGAGATACTAAAAATAACAGTATAATAAAAAAAAGAATACCGGCTCCAATGACTTTTTTAAGGCCAAAACGATCAATTAACTTTTTTACCTTTTTATTCATAGTAATCACCTTTTATTATAAATATCATATAAGAAAGTTAAAACTCTTAAATTCGAATACTTTCCTTATTCCAGCAAGATTAATAATAAATAGTATTAAAATTGATTCTCCTGTCAACTACTTTTTAAAAAAGGTACAACCCCTAATAATCATTGCTAAGATAATTTAACCCCTTTTAAATTGACAAATTTAAAAGGGGTTAAATTGCAGGGTTATAAGATTAAAATTTTTGTAAAAAATTTTAATCTTACTTCAACCATAACAATTTAAAATTGAGTGGTAATAAAAGATATCCTGATACTGTCTTCATCAACAGACAACTCATCAAAATTACTATTAAATTCAATGATCTTCTTACCGATCAGCACGCCGGCCACTCCTCCGATAAACACATCTGAAGGCCAATGTTTATCATTGTATACCCTTTCTATGGCCGTTAACGAAGCAATAGAATAGACCATTGCACTGACCCATCTGTTCTTAAAAAAATGAGCTATAATAGAGGCAAGGGTAAACGCTTCTGTAGTATGTCCCGAATAAAAAGATTTATTAGCGGTCTTAAAATTGAAAGGTTTAAAGTGATAAGGGTCATTATTCACATACGGACGCTCACGTCCAATAATAAATTTCACTGTACTTACAAATAATCCCGAAATAACAAATCCTTCAATAATATATATTCCCAGGAGCGTATATCTTCTATTAAAAAATAATTCTCCCGAAAGTATATTCAATCCCCCCAGCCCTAAAATAAACCACCCCTCACCGAAATACTTGGAATATCCCAATACATTATCTATTCCGGGAGATCTGTGTTCCTGAACTCCTTTTAATATATCAGAATCCCATACAAACAAAGCAGTCCCTATTCCTAAAAAAGCAGTAAGAGGAAGAATATTTTTTTTCTTAACGACAGTAGTATCCTTTAATATTCTCATTGTATCATCTAAAGGATAAACAACAGCTGAATTGATATTACTATAAAATAGAATCAGGGTTAATAAAATAAGAAAATATGTTTTAACACCATTCATAATATGAAGATATCAAATTCCAATAAACTTGTATGAGCGGGTGATGGGGATCGAACCCACGAGTTCAGCTTGGGAAGCTGATATGATACCACTTCACCACACCCGCAACTTTTAAAATAAATAATATATTATTTATTTGTTATGTCAATAACATTTTAATAGGAATAATGATCAATAATGGTTTGCTTTAATTGATCGTTAAAGTTTCTGTTATATTTCTGTGCGGAATTTACTGCTGTATATATATTTCCAAGATAAAAGACGATATCCAGCACGGCAAATCCATAAAACATTCCTTCAGGTCCGTTCTTATCATAGTAATAAACACCGTAAGTCAGGAGTGATATAAAACCAAGAGCAACAAGTCCATCACCGATCCGTTTTGTATAGATCTGCCCCATTCCGGGTAATAATGTCGAAAGTAATCCTGCAAGGGGCGGTGACAGCGAAGTAAAATCTTTCCCTGCCTGAAGATCTGTTTTTAGTAATCTGGCTTCATCCAGAAACTCACTATTCTCATACTGAGCCGTAAATTCATTAAGCCGCATAGTTGCATCATTCCAGTCATTTTTAAAGATCGACACCCATACGAGATCATATGCTGCTTTTTCTTTAATCTTATTATTCTGTCCTGTCTTTTTTAATGTATTAAATATTTTTGAAGAAAAAGAATAATCTCCCAGGTATAAATAATTTCTTGCCATCACCAGATCAATCTCTTCTATAATATGTTGTTTCTGTACTTTTTTCTTTAATTCCGGAACTTCCTGTAATAGAGTACGATACTGGCCGGCACGATAATAGGACCTGGCAATATACAAACTTGCATCATCGGCTCTTTTAGATCCGGGATTATAATAAAGATAACGTGTGAATTCCGAAATCGCCCTGTAATAATCATTATTATTATAAAGATCGACCGCAAAATCAAAATCATCCTTACCGGAGAGATCAGATAAGGTAAGGACCATACAAAAAAGTATTAAAATTATTTTCTTCATTTTTTTCGTTTGGAGGAGAATATCCTGTCTTTCAGCTTGAATTCACCCAGCTTTCTGAACTTCTTATATCTGCTGTTCTGTAATTCTTCTATAAGCTGTGAATGGGTTTTTTTGTTAGTTATTTCCATTTCTTTTGATGTTGTCTTGTAAACTGAATCTCCAGATTCAATCTTTATTGTATAATTGCAAACAGCTTTCTCTTCGGTTGTTGCATTAATATAAATTTCATTCGCTGTTATAAGAGAATCATTTGATGGATAGAGGATATTAATTGTAAGATTCAAAATTTCTTCTTCACCCTCTCCCTCATCTCCTCCACACATTTCAATAATATCTCTGCAAGTTAAATTATAATCAGAGAACAAACTATTGTTTTCATATCCTTTTTCTCCATATTTGCAATCTTCATACATCCATCCGCATAATTTTACACTATTAAGAACAAAATCACATTTATTATTTTCACATTTTGGTTTCATAAAACAAGTCCAATGATTTGACATTACAGCAAGACATGCCATCATTCTATCTGCTAAACTATGATAAGAATTAAAATTATCAAGATAGTTTTTAT